>JAGOUF010000007.1 GCA_018061385.1 Chitinophagaceae bacterium
ATATTTCTTGAAAAAAATTATCAATTAGTTTTACCGCCATGTGGATGATTTGTAAAAAAGAATGGCAACAATTTTTTAGTAACCTCACTGGTTACATGGTTATTTTGGTGTTTTTAATAGTCAATGGTCTAGCATTATTTGTATTTGAAGGCAATATTTTTTCTTTTGGATATGCTACTTTAGATCGCTTCTTTCAATTAGCACCTTGGATTTTACTACTCTTAATTCCTGCAGTAACCATGCGTAGTTTTGCTGATGAATTTAAATTGGGCACTTACGAAGTATTAAAAACATTGCCACTTACTTCAAGAAACATTGTTACAGGAAAATTTTTAGGAAGCTTTTTTGTAGCAACTATTGCATTACTTCCAACCTTAATTTATATTGTTTCTATTCAACAATTGGCTGTAGGCAGTGGATTGGATTTTGGTGCAACCATTGGTGCATATATTGGGTTGTTTTTTTTAGCAGCAGTATTTTCTGCTATTGGTATTTGTGCAAGCAGTTTTACCAACAATGCTGTGGTTGCATTTATAATTAGCCTTATTGCTTGTGCTTTGTTATATTATGGATTTAATGCCATTAGCAAATTGCCATTTTTAAGTGGTGGATTAGATTATTATATTGAAATGGCAGGAATTGATTTTCATTATAGTAGTATTAGTAAAGGAGTAGTTGATACTAGAGACATTATTTATTTTACCAGTGTGCTTCTTTTAATGCTTTTTATTACTGAACGAAATTTAAGTAAGAAAATATAAAATACTTACTTCAATTTTCAAAAAGTAACAATGCTTACATTTTTTCTACTAACATAAAAACATGCAAAAAATACTCACTCATAAATTTGGTTTATTCTTTATACTACTTGCATTTGCCATGCTTAATTTTTTGGCAAGTGTTTTTCACTCAAAACTCGATTTAACCAAAGAGAAAAGATTTACAATTAGCAAAGCAACCAAAACAGCATTAAAAGGATTAAATGAAAAAGTTGAAATTACTGTTTTTTTAGAAGGCTCTCTTCCGTCAGGGTTTCAAAAATTAGCCAATACAACCAACGATTTTTTAGAGTTACTCAAAGAGAATAGTAGCAAAATTACTTACAAGTTTGTTGCACCTTATGCCGATATGGAAGATGCTGATAAAAAGTATCAAGATACTTTAGTAGCAATGGGAGCAACACCAATAAACCTTACTGTACAAATAAAACAAGGGCAAGAACAACGTTTAATTTTTCCTTACGCTTGGGCAAAATATGAAGATAGAACAGAACTAATTAATTTATACAATGGTCAAAGCCGATTAATTACACAAGATGAAATTAATGGAGCAGAAGCCATGATGGAGTATAAATTTTTAAAAGTAATCGATGGCTTTACATCCACTCAAAAACCTTTGGTAGCTTATTCTTTTGGCAATGGAGAACCTACCAATTATAAAACTTACGATGTATTACAAGCCCTACAAAAAGATTACAATTTATTTACGTTCGATATAAATAAAAGAGCCTTCATTCCAGATACATTCAATGTATTAATGATTGTAAAACCAAGTTTAGAGTTTAACGAAGCCGAGAAACTCAAAATTGATCAATACTTATTACGTGGTGGTAAAGTGTTGTGTTTTATAGATAATTTAAATGCAGAGCAAGATAGTTTAAGCCTGAAACCTGAATTGGTTGCTTACGATAGAAACTTAAACCTTACAGATTTATTGTTTAAATATGGAGTAAGAATAAACACAGATTTAGTAATGGATTTACAATGCGATTTTATGCCATTTGCTGTTGGTGGCACAAGCGATAAACCTCAATTTGAATTTTTGCATTGGAATTATTATCCCTTGTTCGAAAGTAAAAACAATCATCCAATTAATAAAAATTTAGGATTGGTTGCAAGTCGTTTTGTAAATTCAATTGATACTGTTAAAGCCAACAACGTTCAAAAAACAATTTTGCTTTCATCGTCTGCAAATTCAAGAAAATTAGGTACGCCAGTAATTATTAGTTTAAACGAAAATAGAAATGCACCAGAAGATATTTTGTTTAAACAAAAAGACATTCCTGTAGCAGTTTTATTAGAAGGTAACTTTACTTCTTTATATAAAAATAGAATTGCACAAAACCAACTTGATAGTTTGCAAGCAGCAGGAATGCAATTTGTAGCGGAAGGAAATGGAAACGGAAAAATGATTGTAGCAGCCGATGGGGATATTGTGTTAAACGATGCTTCTCAAAAACAAGGGCCATTGCCAATGGGCATGAATTTATTTACACTAGGTTCTCAGTATGAATACCAATTTGCCAATAGAGAATTTTTGTTGAATTGTTTAGAATATTTAACCAATAAACAAGGAATTATTGAAGCAAGAAATAAAGAGGTAGTTTTACGATTATTAAATACAAAACAAGTAGAGGAACAACAACTTACTTGGCAAGTTATAAATATTGGATTGCCCATTTTTGTAATTGTAATAATGGGTTTTGGGTATCAGCAAATTCGTAGAAAGAAATATGCTGCTTAATTTTTATATCAATTTAATTATGACAAAAGATCAAATAGTTTACTTAGTTTTTGGAATTGTATTGTTAGTGGCATTAATTTTTGATTTGGGCTTGCTCAACAAAAAAAATAAAGTCATTACCATTAAAGCAGCATTGCTACAAACCTTTTTATGGGTAAGCTTGGCATTGGCTTTTTTTGGTTTCATGTGGTTTGAAGAAGGACAAACATTGGCACTACAATATTTAAGTGCTTATTTAATGGAATGGAGTTTAAGCATCGACAATATTTTTGTGTTCATATTAATATTCTCTGCATTTGGGGTTAAAGAAAAATATTATGGTAGAGTATTGCTATTGGGTATTTTAATGGCCATTGTTTTTAGAATTGTTTTTATAACAGTTGGTGTGGCGTTGGTAGAAAGATTTGAATGGGTACTGTACATCTTTGGAGCTTTTCTTGTTTTTACAGGATATAAAATGTTTAGCTCTCACGATGATGATGCTGAGTTTAAACCACAAGAAAGCAAAGTGTATAAATTCTTACAAAAATTTTTACCACTTGCTCCACACGATGGAAATGGTAAATATGTGATAAAAGAAAATGGCAAACCAGTTTATACAACCTTGTTTGTTGTTGTAATTATGCTGGCAGCAATCGACTTGGTTTTTGCATTAGATAGCATTCCTGCTGTAATGGGAATTAGTAGAGATAAATTGGTAATTTATACTTCAAATATTTTTGCTGTATTGGGCTTACGAAGTTTGTTTTTCTTATTAAGAGGAGCAGTTTCTAAATTCGATTATTTACAACAAGGCATTGCCATTGTGCTTGTATTTATTGGTATTAAAATGCTTGGAGAGCATTACATTAGTCAATGGGTTAGTAAGCCTATGCAAGTAGCAATTTCATTGTTCATTATTTTAGTTTGTATTAGTGGTTCTATTTTTTATTCCATTTTTGTAAATAAAAAAGGGTTGCCAAAAGATGTGGAAGAAAAATAATTAACGATGATTTTTTGTGAATTGTTAATATAAAAAAGTGTTTCCAAATATCCATAAACATCAACCAAAACACAATTGCGTTATAGCATTCAACATATTGTTTCTATCGTTCATGCAACTGTAACAAATATTGTTGATGCAGAAGTTGAACAGCTGTTAATTGATAGCAGAAAAATTATTTTCCCCAAAACATCGTTGTTTTTTGCATTGCATAGCAATAGAAGAAATGGACATTCCTTTATTGAAGATGTTTACAAACGTGGCGTTAGAAATTTTGTGGTTGATGAATTGGTAGATGAATTAGTTGATGAAACAAAATATCCTGAAGCCAATTTTTTGCAGGTTTCAAATACATTAAAAGCTTTACAACAATTGGTTGCTTATCATCGCTCTAATTTCACAATTCCAGTTATTGGTATTACAGGCAGCAATGGAAAAACAATTGTAAAAGAATGGTTGTACCAGCTATTGAATGTTGATTACAATATTGTTCGTAGCCCAAGAAGTTACAACTCACAAATTGGTGTTCCATTAAGTGTTTGGCAAACCAATCAAAAACATACAATGGGCATTTTTGAGGCCGGCATTTCTACTATCAATGAAATGGAAAATCTGGCAACAATCATTCAACCAACTCTTGGAATCTTAACCAATATTGGAAATGCTCATAGCGAAGGTTTTGAAAGCAATGAACAAAAACTTCAAGAAAAATTAAACCTGTTTACAACTGCAAATGCTGTTATTGCCAGAGAGGTTGATGTAGAAAATACAATTACAAATTTGCCTTTTCTTTTATGGGGTAATTCTGCTAAATGTGTTTTCAAAATTGAACAATTAAAATACAATGTTCAGCATTCGATAGTTCAAATTCTACATAAAGAGCAACTGCATAAAATAACAATACCATTTACCGATGTTGCAAGTGTAGAAAATGCCATTACTTGTATTTGTGTAATGCTACATTTAAATTATGATTCTATAATTATTCAGCAAAGAATACAACAATTGCAACCTGTTGAAATGCGTATGCAATTAAAGAAAGCCAATAACAATTGTTCCATCATTAACGATAGTTATAGCAACGACATTTCATCCTTAAGTATTGCACTAGATTATTTGTTGCAACAATCTGGTTCAAATAAAACAACAGTTATTCTTTCCGATATTTTACAATCAGGTTTGCCTGATGATGTTTTATACAAACAAGTTATAGCTGAACTACAACAAAGAAGTGTTCAAAAATTTATTGGTATTGGTGAGCAATTATTTAATCATCAATCATTGTTTAAGAATGCTGTTGTAGAAGCTGCTTTTTTTATTTCTGTTGAAGATTTTTTTGCCAACACTACAACACACTATTTTAAAGATGAGTTTATATTGTTGAAAGGTGCAAGGATTTTTGCCTTTGAAAGAATTGGTAAATGGCTTGAGCAAAAAGTGCATCAAACCATTATGGAAATTAACCTTTCGGCAATGGCAAACAATTTAAAAGCCTACCAAAATTATTTGCAGCCAACTACTAAGTTAATGGCAATGGTGAAAGCCTTTAGTTATGGTAGTGGTACAGCAGAAGTTGCAAGATTATTACAATACCATAAAGTAGATTATTTGGCTGTTGCTTATGCCGATGAAGGTGTTGAGTTACGCAAGGCTGCAATTGGCTTGCCAATTATGGTAATGAATGCAGATGAAGCAAGTTTTGATGTGTTGATTGAATACAATTTGGAGCCTGAAATTTATTCCTTCAATATTTATCAAAGTTTTCATCAGTATTTAGTACAACAAGGTATTCAACAATTTCCTGTACACATAAAGTTAAATACTGGAATGAATCGTTTGGGTTTTGATGAGGATGACGTAAGTTCATTGTCGGCTTCATTAAAACAAAATACAACTATGAAAGTGCAAACTGTTTTTTCACATTTCACCAGCAGTGAAAATGAAGAACATGATGAGTTTACAAACCAACAAGTAACATTGTTCAATAAAATGTGTACTGGTATTCAACAACAATTAAACTATCCATTTATTAAACATATTGCCAATACTGCTGGTATTTTTAGGCATCCTCAATACCAAATGGATATGGTTCGTTTAGGCATTGGTTTATATGGAGTTGATAGTGCCAATGGTAAAGAAATTCAATTACAAACCGTAGCAACGTTAAAAACAACCATTGCACAAATACGAAAAGTAAAAGCAGGAGAAACAATTGGTTACAACAAACGTGGTATACTTACAAAAGATAGCACCATTGCAACAATTAGAATTGGTTATGCCGATGGATTTAGTAGAAAACTAAGCAATGGAGTTGGTACTGTTGTAGTAAACAATCAACTAGCAAAAGTAATTGGCAATGTATGTATGGATATGGCGATGATTGATATAACGCATATCAACAATGTAAAAGAAGGTGATGTTGTTGAAGTATTTGGCAACAATTTACCTATACAAGAAGTGGCTAAAAATTGTGAAACAATTGCTTATGAAATAATGACATCCATTAGCCAGCGTGTTAAAAGAGTATATATAGAAGAATAAATTTTTGTATGGAATTAATGAGTTACATAATTATCGTTTTACTACTATTGGCAATTATCATTTTTGCCTTTAAAGCATATGCAATATTTAAGTTTGGTATGCAAAAAACGTATCAGCTTACAGGCAAACAAATTTTTTACCAATACATCTTTCTAATTTGTTTAGCCTTGTCAATCTTGGTAAAATATTGGGATAAAATTATGCAACAATACTAATGGTTCAATGCTAAATAAGCTTGTTTAAATGCTACTTTTTGAGGATTATAGCGTTTAAAAAAAGTATTTAATAGCTCGTATTTACTGCTGTTCATTTTACCTTCCAATAATTTTTGTCCATCTTCTGCAAAAATTTTCATAGCATCATTTATAGTTATTTTTTGTGTTGCAGCAAACAACATAAAATCTATTTTAGCCAACTCTCTAGGGTAAGCAGCATTTTCAATGTCCAATTCTCCATTGGTATTAAAAAGTCTATAAGTTGGATAATTCCCACCTGCCAAAGCAATTTCATAAGTGCTAGCTGGGGAGTATAAATGAACAGCATTGGGCATAGATAAGTTGTGTAAAGCAGTTTTCCATTCCTCTGTACTTTGTTTAAAACTAATCGTTATAAAAACAATATTGCTATCCATTTTCATGGTGTGTAAACGTTGTTGTAACAATTGAGAATATGGCATTTCAGCTCTACAAGGTGGGCAGCTTGGAAACCAACAATCAACATAAACAACCTTCCCTTTTAAGCTATCTAAATTGTACTTTTTGCCACTTGTATCTTCAAACGTAAATTGTTTTAGTTTGTATTGTGGCTGTTGGGCAAAACCAAAAATGCTCCAGCATAAAAGAAACGTTAATTGTACAAGCTTTTTATTCATAAAGTTTAAAGATAAGTGAAGCTTTGTAAACACAAATTGCCACTATTCATTTCCCCTATCTTTGCCCATCTAAAAATTTTTAGCACAGTGAAAGCAAGAAATATAATTTTAATTATTCTAGCAATTATCCTAGCCGATCAGGCCTTAAAGTTTTACATAAAATTAAATTATTATACAGGGGAAGAACATAAAATTGTAGGCGATTGGTTTCGTTTGCATTTTGTTGAAAACGAAGGCATGGCTTGGGGTTGGAAATTTGGTGGAGGATTTGGTAAAATTGCACTAACACTTTTTAGATTGGCTGCTGTTATTTGGGGTACTTTTTTAATTAAAGATTTTATTCAAAAAAAAATGCACAAGGGCTTTATTATTTGTGCAGGTTTAATTTATGCAGGTGCATTGGGTAACTTGTTAGATAGTATGTTTTATGGATTAATTTTCGACATTAGTTACGATGAACAGCATCCTCAATATTTTATGGTTGTAGCAAAAGCTTTTGCCAACGAACATTATGGAAGTTTCTTGCATGGTAAGGTTGTAGATATGTTTTATTTTCCTTTAATGAAAGGCAATTTTCCTACTTGGATGCCTTTTTGGAGTGGAGAAGAATTTGAGTTTTTTAGACCTGTTTTTAACATTGCCGATGCTTCAATTTCTGTAGGTGTAATCGCTATTTTATTGTTTCAAAATAAATTTTTTAAACATACAGAAGTTAAAAAAACATCCACCATTGAAACTAAAAGTTTGGTAGACGACAATAGTCAAGTATCATAAATTTTTTAACCAGCAGTTGTTCAACTATCAACGTTCTCGGTGTCACTCACTTCAAGGGTTATAACTTTATTCAGCATGAGCAATCAACTTAACTATAAAAATTATTTCATAGCAGCAATTATTAGTTGCATATTATCTGCTGTACTTTTTTATAGTTCATATTCAGCTGGAAAAATCAATCTCTTTCTTTTTTTAAACAATGATTTTGGTATAGTTGCAGATGTTTTTTTTACCCTCTGGACCAACCTTGGCGATGGTGCTATTTGGGCAGTTTTATTGTTTGTCTTTTTAAAATATAGCAAAAAAAATATTCCACTTTTAATTGCAGCTTTTATAATATGTACAGTTTTAGTACAAGTTTGTAAATACATTATTGTGCCTAACGAGTTAAGGCCAGTTGCTGCAATTCAATCAACATCATTAATTCATATTGTACAGTTTATTGAACCACATGAAACTGCAAGCTTTCCGTCAGGACATACATCGGCAGCGTTTAGCTTTTTCTTAATCGGCTGTTTGCTCATCAATAAAAAATGGATAGTTCCAATTGGGCTTTTATATGCAGTATTGGTAGGTTATTCAAGAGTTTATGTAGCACAACATTTTCCTTTCGATGTTGCAGCAGGTATGTTGGTTGGAGTAGTAACAGTTGGGTTATCAATACTCATTCAAAACTGGTGGAATAAAAGAACATCCAAATTTTCTTAATTACTGTTTTTTCAATCCGTGTTTATTCGTGCATCTGTGGCAATTACTTTTCACACGAAGTAACTAAACAAACAAAGAAATGTTTAATAGAGCATTGTTCCTACTTCGTGAACTTAGTAATCTTTGTTTCTTTGTGTAAAAAAGTTACTTCAGTAAAAAAACTGTATTTCGTGTTAATTCGTGTATTCGTGGCAAATCATTTCAGTAATCCCAAATCGGGTTGTGCATATTTATACACTTTAAAATAAATGGTAGTTTTTGTTTGGTTAACACCTTCAATTGTAGAAATTTTATTTACAAATTCAACTAAGTGTTCATTGTCTTTACACATTACATCAACTTCCAAATCATAATCTCCACTCGTCATTGCTAAAAAACTTACTTCTTTAAACTTCGCAATTTTCTGAGCTACTTTTTCTTTCAATGTTGCTGGTCTAACATACACTGCAATATGAGCATAAGAACGAAACCCAACTTTATCTGGATCAACTCTTCCTATAATATTAATAGTACCATCTTCAATTAGCTTGTTAACCCTTGTTCTAATAGTACCTACAGAAACATGTAGCTTATCAGCCATTACTGTAAAACTCATTCTTCCATCTTGTTGTAAGCAAGATAAAACTTCAAAATCTAGGTTGTCTAATGTTGGTTCACTCATATTAGTAGGGTGCAAATATCTTGCATAAAAATAAATTATTGATAAATAATTTGGTTATTACTAAAAATATTTTATTTTCAACATTTATTTTTAAAATATTTATAGAATAGTGTTATGAAATATACACCAATACTAAACTACATTAACGGAAAATATGTAGCTGCATCAACATCAAAAACAATGGATGTTGTTTCTCCATTAGATGGCAATCATTTGTCAACAGTTCCAATGTCTTCATATAAAGATTTAGACGATGCAGTTCATGCAGCAAAAGCAGCATTTCCAGCATGGAGTAAAACGCCCATTAAAGAAAGGGTCCAAGTTTTTTTTAGGTACAAATATTTGTTGGAAAAACACTTGAAGGAATTGTCTGAATTGTGCAGTGAAGAAAATGGAAAAACCTATGGAGAATCTGTTGCTGAAATTGAAAAATGTATAGAGTTAACCGAGTTTGCAACATCATTACCTCAACTAGTTACTGGTGAAGTATTAGAAGTTAGTAGAGGTGTTGAGTGCAGAACAGAACATGTGCCATTGGGTGTTGTTGCTTCAATTGTTCCATTTAATTTCCCCTCAATGGTGCCAAACTGGACCATCCCAAATGCCATTGCTTTAGGCAATTGTATGATTATAAAACCAAGTGAAAAAGTGCCATTAAGTTGTGGTCGTTTAGCTGAATTATTAAAAGAGGCAGGTTTGCCTGATGGTGTACTCAATATTGTTCATGGCGATACAGAAATTGTAGAAGCCATTTGTGATCATCCCGGCATTGAGGCAGTTTCATTTGTTGGTTCGACCAAAGTTGCTAAAATTGTTTACCAGCGTTCTACTCAAAATTTGAAACGTTGTTTGGCTTTAGGTGGTGCAAAAAATCATTTAATGGTTTTGCCAGATGCTATCCCTGCAATGACTGCTCAAAATGTTGCTGCCTCAATGAGTGGCTGTGCTGGTCAACGTTGTATGGCAGCAAGTGCAATGGTTGGTGTAGGTAATATTGATCATATTGTAGAAAAGATTTGTGAAGAAGCAAGAAAGATTGTTCCTGGACAAAACCTAGGAGCTGTTATTAGCAAGGCTTCTCAAGAAAAAATAGAACAATACATTTCTCAAGCAGAAAAAGATGGTGCAAAAATTTTAGTGGATGGTCGCAATACAAAAGTAACTGGCAAAGAAAATGGTTATTATGTTGGCCCAACAGTAATTGATTATGTAACACCAGAAATGAGTGTTGCCAAAGAAGAAATTTTTGGCCCAGTAATTTCCATCATGCGTACCAATACAGTTGATGAAGCTTTGGCAATTGAAAATGCAAATCCTTATGGAAATGCTGCAAGTGTGTTTACACAAAATGGTGGTATGGCTCGTTACATAATTGAACGTGCAAGTGCTGGAATGATTGGTGTAAATGTTGGTGTGCCTGTACCTCGTGAACCTTTTAGTTTTGGTGGCTGGAATGAAAGCAAGTTTGGTGTAGGAGATATTACTGGTAAAAGTTCGATTGAATTTTGGACGAAACTAAAAAAATCAACCACTAAATGGAATGCTGAAGCTGGTGTTAATTGGATGAGTTAATGGCACACGGATACCACAGATTGAATGGATTTAAGGACAGTTCATTAATCCAAATTTCACGAAGTGAAATAAATCAGTGAGTATCCGTTTAAACCGTGTCATCCGTGTGCAGAAAAAAAGCTCAATAAAGTTTTAAACGCTGAAGAGTGCGACGCAACAAATGTTCAATTGAAATACTAAAGCTGGTTATATAAAAAATTAAATTATGAGTACAGAAACATTATCTCAAACACAAGAAATAATTCAAGACAACCTTGAGTATACATTGTTTAGTTGGAGCAAACAAAAAGGGCATACACCAATTGCTGTTGAATATGCTAAGGGCGTTTATTTATATGACTATGACGGCAAAAAATACATTGATTTTTCTAGTGGATTAATGAATGTAAATATTGGTCATGGAAACCAACGTATAACAGAAGCTGTTGTTAAACAAATGCAGCAAGTGGCTTATGTTACTCCAAGTTGTGTTACTAAAGTTCGTGGAGATTTGGGGAAAAAGTTAGCTGAGATTTGTCCGGGTGATTTAAATAAATCTTTCTTTACTTTATGTGGTGCAACCTCTATGGAGAATGCTATTAAACTTGCAAGACTATACACAGGCAAGCATAAAATTTTAAGTCGCTATCAATCCTATCATGGTGCTAGCTATGGTGCAATGGCTGCTAGTGGTGACCCAAGAAGGTTGCCTGCTGATAGTCAACAAGCTCCAAATTTTGTACATTTCGATTTGCCTTATTTATATCGTTGGGAGTATGGCGAAGAAAATTTATTAAAAGAGTCTGTTGCAAGTTTAGAACGTGTAATTGCTTATGAAGGTGGCAACAATATTGCTGCCATTATTTTAGAAGGCGAAAGTGGCTCGTCTGGTTGTTTGCAATACCCTATTGGTTACTTAAAAGCTGTAAGAAGCCTTTGTGATAAGCATGGTATTTTGTTAATAATGGATGAAGTAATGAGTGGTTTCGGACGAACAGGCAAATGGTTTGGTTTCGAAAATCATGGCATTGTTCCAGATATGATTTGTATGGCAAAAGGATTAACCTGTGGTTATTTACCTTTTGGGTGCTTGCAAGTTAGTGATAGAGTTGCTGCAAAATTTGATGATACAGTTTTGGCATTGGGTTTAACATACTCTGCTCATCCAGTTGCTTGTGCTGCAGCTTTAGAAACATTGAAAATTTATGAAGATGAAAAGTTAATTGAGAATTGCAATGCCATGAGTGCTTATCTTAACAGCAGAATAGAAGTTTTAAAAGAGCAACATCCATCAATTGGCGATTGGCGTAATACAGGTTTGTTGGGTTGTTTGGAAATTGTAAAAAATAGAACAACAAAAGAACCGATGGCTCCATTTAATGCTAAGCCAGATGAAATGGTTGTAATGAATAAAGTGGCTGCAAAAATTAAAGAATTGGGCATGTACACTTTTGTTCGTTGGGGTTATGTTTTTATTGCTCCTCCATTGTGTGTAACCAAAGAACAAATTGATGAAGGGTTAGCTATAATAAGTGAAGCATTGAAAATAGCAGATGAACAGTGTAGTTAGCTTAAATTGTTTCAATTATTTTTTGTTTGAATAAAGACTAAAAAATTCGTAACCAACTAACAGCATGAGTAAAGATTTTTTTGAACTTGAGAAAGACATCAGTCAATCTTCTTTATACAATAAAGATTTAGCTCCTGTTCCAATTGCTGAACGTAATTGGAACAAATGGCATATTGCTTCAATATGGGTTGGTATGGCCGTTTGCATTCCTACTTATATGTTGGCAAGTAGTTTAATTAGCCAAGGCATGAATTGGTGGCAAGCTTTGTTAACCATTTTATTGGGCAATGTGATTGTATTAATTCCCATGATTTTAAATGCACATGTGGGCACAAAATATGGAGTGCCATTGCCAGTTTTTTTAAGATTAAGTTTTGGAATTCAAGGTGCAGTTTTGGCATCTTTGTTAAGAGCATTGGTAGCTTGTGGTTGGTTTGGAATTCAAACTTGGATTGGTGGTGCTGCTATTTATCAGTTGTTACTAACCATGTTTCCTAGTTTAGCCAATGCTCCATATTTAGGAAATTTTATTGGCTTAAACGCAGCTCAAGCAATTTGCTTTTTATTTTTCTGGGCCATTAATATTTATATCATTTACAAAGGCATTCATTCAATTAAATTGTTGGAAGTTTGGTCGGCTCCATTTTTATTAATTATTGGATTGTGTTTATTAATTTGGGCATGGGCAAAAGTGGGTTCTATCAAAGAAATTCTAGATGCATCCTATCATTTATCTAAGCAACCAAATGTAGATTTTTGGAAAATATTTTTCCCTGGCTTAACAGCAATGGTTGGTTTTTGGGCAACCTTATCTTTAAACATTCCCGACTTTACACGTTATGCAAAATCGCAACGAGAGCAAGCTTTAGGGCAACTAATTGGCTTGCCAACTACAATGGCTTTTTATTCATTTATTGGCATTGCAGTAACTAGTGCAACACTGCTTATTTATGGAGAAGCAATTTGGGATCCCGTTGCATTAATGGCAAAATTTAAATCGCCTGTAGTTGTTGCTGTGTCTATGTTTGGGTTAACCATAGCAACATTATCAACCAATATTGCAGCCAATGTTGTTGCACCTGCGAACAGTTTTGCCAACATGGCTCCTAAAAAAATTAGTTTTAAAGTTGGTGGATATATTACAGGTATTTTAGGCATACTTATTTTTCCTTGGAAGCTGATTGCCGATCCCGATGGATATATTTTTAGATGGTTAATTGCTTATTCAGCTTTGTTGGGAGCATTGGCGGGTATAATGATTTGTGATTATTATATCGTTCGTAAAACACAAATCAATTTGGCTGAATTGTTTAACGAAAAAGGCATTTATAAAGGATGGAATAAAATAGCATGGTTGGTTTTTGTTGTAAGTTTATTGCCAGTTATTCCAGGGTTTTTAGTTGCAGTAGGACTTGTGTCAACTACAACATTTCCGCAAACATTGGTAGATTTATATTCTTATGCTTGGTTTATAACATTCGGAATTTCATTTATCTTGTATGCGGGTTTAATGAAGAAGAAATAATTGTGTTACCAGCTGTAGTTTTTTCAATTTAACTTCAGTTGCGTCGCACACTTGTACACCAGAAAATAATTGAACAACCATTCATGCAATTCGTGCATTCGTGGCAAAAAAATAGCTATGAGTATCTTAATCAAAAACGGAAATATCATCACTGCAACAGACAATTATGTTGCCGATATTTTTATAGAAGGTGAAATAATTTCAGCAATTGGTAAAAACTTAAACGTTAGTGCTGATGAAATCATTGATGCAACTGGCAAGCTTGTAATGCCTGGAGGAATTGACCCTCATGTGCATTTGGATATGCCTTTTATGGGCACTTATTCAAGTGATAATTATGAAACAGGTACAAGAGCAGCTTTGCATGGTGGCACAACAACTGTTATAGATTTCATTTTGCAGAAGCAAGGAAATAGTTTACAAGCTGCATTGCAAGAATGGAAAAGCAGAAGCGACAACAATGCAGTTGGTGATTATAGCTTTCACATGGCTGTAACCGACTTTAACGAAAATACTAAAAAAGAAATTCAGCATTTTATAGAAGAAGAAGGCATCACCTCTTTCAAAACATTCATGGCATATAAAGGTGCTTTAATGATTGATGATAGACAGATGATTGACCTAATGTTGGAAGTAAAAAAACATGGTGGATTAATCAACGTTCATGCTACCAATGGCGATATGATTGATTACTTAATTGCCAAACATAAATCAGAAGGAAAACTTGCACCATTATATCATTACCTATCACAACCAGAAGTAACAGAAGCTGAAGCAAGTAGCCGTTTTGCCGATATGGCAAATTACACAGGTTGTCCAGGTTATATTGTTCACCTTACTTGCGAAGGTGCATTGAATGCAGTACGAGATGCAACAAGTAGAAACCAAAAAGTTTTTGTAGAAACCTGTATTCAATATTTAATACTAGACGCAAGTCTGTATGAGCAAAATTTCGAAGGAGCTAAATGGGTAATGAGTCCACCATTACGAGAAAAGAAAGACCAAGCAACACTTTGGGCTGGTATCAATCAAGGTTTAGTAAACGTAGTTGCAACAGATCATTGTCCTTTTATGTGGGAACAAAAACTAATGGGTAAAGATGATTTTTCTAAAATACCAAATGGTCATCCAGCCATAGAAAACAGAATGGAATTATTATTTAGCGAAGGCGTAAACAAGGGTAAAATTTCATTAAATAAATATGTAGAAGTTGCTTCAACCAATGCTGCAAAAATATTTGGAATGTTTCCAAAAAAAGGAACGATTGCAGTTGGTAGCGATGCAGATATTGTTTTGTTTGATGCCAACGAAAAGCATACGTTGTCAGCAACAACTCATCACATGAATGTTGATTACAGTGGTTATGAAGGCTGGAAAATAACAGGTAAAGTAAAAACAGTTTTGTTAAGAGGAAAAGTAGTGATTGATAACAATGAATGTAAAGTAGAAAAAGGTTTTGGAAAGTTTATTAAAAGAAATAAAGTAACACAAATAGTTTAGAGTTAAGAATGAATAGTTATGAGTGAAAGCAAAATTAAAACAGAAAGCATTATTGCTAATAAGTCGTATCTATTTGCTTGAGAAATTATCAAAGTGTATAAATTTTTAATTCAAGAAAGAAAAGAATTTGTGCTTTCAAAACAATTGTTAAGAAGTGGAACTTCGATAGGTGCAAATGTAAATGAAGCAGTTTGTGCTCAATCTAAAAGAGATTTCGTTCATAAACTTAGTATCTCTTTAAAAGAAGCAAGAGAAACTTTATATTGGTCAAAATTGCTTTATGATAGTGAATATATAGATGAGGTTTTATTTATAAGTTTAAAAGAAAAGTGTATAGAAATCAATAAAATTTTGTCAAGCATTATACTTACAACAAAACAAAAATATTTTACTAAAGGCAACTCATAATTGTTAACTCTTAATTCATACCTCATAACTATGAGAATCATTAAATCAGCACTCATTCAAATGTCGCTCCCAAAAACAGAAGGCGAAGGAACCATAGCAGAAATTAAAGAAGCGATGGTGCAAAAACATATTCCTTTAATTGAAGAAGCTGGAAGACAATGTGTGCAAATACTTTGCTTTCAAGAAATTTTCAATACACCCTATTTCTGTCCAGGGCAAGATGCTGCTTGGTACGAATCTGCTGAAACTGTTCCTGGTCCAACAACAGAACGTATGCAGGAATATGCAAAGAAGTACAATATGGTAATCATTGTGCCAGTGTACGAAAAAGAACAAGCAGGCGTTTTGTACAACACTGCTGCAGTGATTGATGCTGATGGTTCTTACTTAGGCAAGTACAGAAAAAATCACATTCCACATACAGGTGGCTTTTGGGAAAAGTTTTTCTTTAAGCCTGGAAATCTTGGCTATCCTGTATTTCAAACAAAATATGCAAAAGTGGGCGTGTATATTTGTTATGATCGTCATTTCCCTGACGGAGCTCGTTGTTTGGGTTTAAATGGTGCCGAAATTGTGTACAATCCAAGTGCCACAACAGTTGGTCAATCACAATATTTATGGAAGTTAGAACAACCTGCACATGCAGTTGCCAATGGATATTTCATGGGCTGCATCAATCGTGTTGGTACAGAACAACCTTGGAATTTAGGTAAGTTCTATGGTACATCTTATTTTGTAAATCCATTAGGACAAATCATTGCAGAAGCGTCTGAAAATAATGATGAGTTATTGATTGCAGAATTTGATTTAGATTTAATAGAACAAATCAGAAGTAAGTGGCAATTTTTTAGAGATAGAAGACCAGAGACTTATAACGAAATTGTAAAACCGTAAATTATTTTGTTTTTTTGATAACGAGCTGCATTGCTACTATTAAACTTTAGTTGCGTCGTAGAAAATCCTGCTTTAGCAGGACACATTTTTTTAAAAAATAAATATTGAACAAACCATTCGTGCCAATTCGTGCATTCGTGGCAAAAAATAGATACCATGGCAATTCAAAACAACAGGCTAACTTCAAAACAATACGAACAAAATTTTTCTGATATACATCCTCCATTTGAAACAGTGGATGCTGCTTTAACAGAAGCCAATCGTTGTTTGTTTTGTTACGATGCACCTTGTATAAAAGCTTGTCCTACAAGCATCAATGTTCCTAAGTTTATCAAACAAATTACTACAGAAAATATTAAAGGTTCTGCCCATACCATTTTCACTTCAAACATTATGGGTGCAGGTTGCAGCAAAGTTTGTCCTGTAGAAAAATTATGTGAAGGTGCATGTGTGTATAATCTCATGGAAGAAACGCCTATTCATATTGCCAAACTTCAACGATACAGTACAGAAATTGCTATGAAAAATAAATGGCAATTATTTGAGCGTAAGGCATCAACTGGTAAACGAGTTGCCATTGTTGGTGCTGGTCCAGCTGGTTTAAGTTGTGCTCATACATTAAGTAAAGAAGGAGTAGATGTTACCATTTTTGAAAAAGAAAATAAAGGTGGAGGATTAATGACTTATGGTATTGCTGCTTATAAAGTAACGCCACAGTTCTGTGAAGATGAAGTAAACTTTATTACTTCAATTGGTGGCATTGAGATTAAATACAATCAAACTTTAGGAAAAGATATTACACTAAAAGAATTGCAAAAAAACTATGATGCAGTTTATTTAGCATTTGGTGTTGGTCTAGCTCGTCAATTAGAAATTCCTGGTGAAGATTTAAAAGGCGTTGAAGATGCAATTACGTTTATTTATGAATTAAGAACCAACAATTTTTCATCGCTAGCAATTGGTGATAAAGTAGCAGTAATTGGTATGGGCAACACAGCTATTGATGCTGCCACACAAGCCAAACGATTGGGTGCAAAAGAAGTAACCTTAGTATATAGAAGAACACAAGAAGAGATGCCTTGTACACAACATGAATTGAACATTGCTAAACTTGATGGCTGTAATGTTATATGGCTTGCGTCGCCCAAAGAAGTGATTGGAAAAGATGGTAAAGTAACACAGCTCATTTGTGATACCATGAAGTTAGGCGAACCAGATGCAAGTGGAAGAAGAAGTCCTATGGCAACAGGTGAAACCATTACATTAGATGTAGATATGGTAATTAAAGCAGCGGGACAAATGCCTTTC
>JAGOUF010000246.1 GCA_018061385.1 Chitinophagaceae bacterium
TCTAATGCCAACAATTCGTAGTAACTGTTGGCTACCTCTGCAACGAGGTTGGTAATTAAAAATTTTCTACCTTCTATTGTTTTTAAATACTTAATGAAAGCCGATTTTTTAGCGTTGTGCAATTTCCCCCAAATATCAGCTTCCCAACTTGCTCTAAACCCCAAAAAAATATCTGCAATTGGCTCTGGAACTTCCTTGCCAGGCGTAATTTCTGTAGACGCATTGCCTGCACCACTTGCTGTGTAACGTGCTGTTTTTTCCAATCCTAAACCTACAACACTGCTAACTTTGGGCAGTAAATCAGCATGTTTTATGCGGATATTATTTTTTGCAATTTCTATGTTTTGTACTGTTGAAAGTAACTCATAGTTGTTCTTTAAAGCTGTATCTATTAAAGCAACTAAGTTGGCATCTGCAAAAAAGGAACGCCATTGTATATCGGCTGCATTTACACTATCTTTTGATTGATTGAATACAACTGGTATCAGTTGTTTATTTTCTACCTGAACCAATGACGGAACCTTGCAACCCATTGTAAAAAATAATGAAATAAAAACTATTTTTTTCATATTGATTCTATTTTTTGCCATTCAGGCACTGCTCTTTATTTTATGTTTAGTTATACCTCATCCAACCTTGACCAAAGTTGAGGGAGTAGTACTCGTTTTGAGAGTTGCGTTTTATTAATGATTGTGTTCTACAGCTTCTGATAATGGATTTTCTTCTTCGTTTTCTACCAGTATATGTTTCTCTGAAATACGAGCAAAAATGTAATACAAACCAGGAACAATGAGTACACCAAACAAAGTTCCAAATACCATACCTCCTGCTGCTGCTGCACCAATTGTTCTATTGCCAATTGCACCAGGACCTGTTGCAAATAGCAATGGAATTAAGCCTGCAATAAAAGCCAATGAAGTCATTAATATTGGGCGAAGACGAGCAGATGCTCCATCAATTGCTGCTTGTTTTGCAGTAGCTCCTGCCCTATGTTTTTGTACAGCAAATTCAACAATTAATACAGCATTTTTTCCCAATATTCCTATGAGCATTACCATTGCTATTTGAGCATAAATATTGTTTTCTAATCCTAATACTTTTAAGAAGAAGAAGGCTCCCAAAATACCCACAGGCAAAGACAATAAGATTGGCAATGGCAGTACAAAACTTTCGTACTGAGCCGATAAAACCAAGTACACAAAGACCAATGAAATTAAGAAAATATAAATGGCTTGATTGCCCTGACGAGATTCGTCCAATGAAATACCAGCCCACTCAAAACCGAAACCTTTGGGTAGCGATTTTTCTGCAACTTCCGTAATGGCATTCATTGCTGTGGCACTACTGTAGCCAATTGCAGGACCTCCATTTACCTCAGATGAATTAAATAAATCGTGTCGGGTAATTTCACTTAATCCAAATACTTTTTCAAAATGCATAAAGGCACTATAGGGTACCATTTCGCCACTTTCATTTTTAGTGTATAGTTTCAAAATATCTTCTGGCGTAACTCTGTATTGTGGTAGTGCTTGCACCATTACTTTATACTGACGATCATATTTTATAAAATTGGTTTCATAATTACTCCCTACCAAAGTGGATAGATTGTCTAAAGCATTGCCAATGGTTACACCTTTTTGTTCTGCTTTATCATTGTCAACTACCATTAAATATTGAGGAAAACTAGCACTGTAAAAAGTAAATACATTCGACAATTCCTTGCGTTTGTTTAACTCTTTTACAAAGTTTTTAGAAACCGTTTCCATAAGTTTATAATCCCCAGTTCCAATTTTATCTACCACACGTAATTCAAACCCACCAGCAGCACCATAACCAGGCACGGCAGGTGGTGGAAAAAATTCAATATTGGCCCCTTTAATGTTTTGTGCTTTTTCTTCCAATTCGTCCATTACTTGTTTAACAGAGCGTTTTCTTTCGGACCAATCTTTTAAATTAATCAACAAACTACCAGCATTTGAACCTGTTCCTTCAGATAGAATTTCATAACCTGCCATAGATGACACAGATTTAATTTCTGGAATTGCTGAAGCTATTCTTTGCAATTGATTGGCGATGTCATCTGTACGTTCTAATGTTGATCCTGGAGGCGTTAGAACGATGGCATAAAAAATACCTTGATCTTCATTGGGAATGAAACCAGCTGGCACTCTTGAACTTAGCAACCAAGTACCTACACAAAATACAATAAGTGATAAAAAAGTAACAATTCTTCTATTTACAATAAAGCCTAAAATCTTTTTGTATCGATCATTCAATTTATTAAACCAATTGTTAAACCCAGCGATGAATTGATTAATAATGGTCTTTTTCTTCTTAATATCGTGTGGATTTTTAAGCATCATTGCACACAGTGCAGGTGTAAACGAAAGAGCCACAAACCCAGACAGAATAATACTTGTAGCCATTGTAACAGAAAACTGTCTGTAAAAAATACCTACAGGACCACTCATAAACGATACAGGAATAAACACTGCAGCCATTACTAAAGTAATGGCAATAATTGCCCCACTAATTTCTTTTAAAGCCAACTTAGTTGCTGCAAGCGAACCAAGATGATGCTCTTCCATTTTTGCATAAACAGCCTCTACAACAACAATGGCATTGTCGACCACAATTCCAATAGCCAACACCAATGCAAAGAGTGTAATCATGTTTAATGAAATGCCCAATAGTTGCAAGAAAAAGAAAGTACCAATTAAGGATACAGGTATTGCCAATGCTGTAATAAAAGTTGAACGCCAATCGCCCAGAAAAAGAAATACTACAAGTGAAACCAATAAAAATGCCTCAACTAAAGTATGTATCACCTTTTCAATAGATGCATCTAAAAATACAGATACATCATACCCAATTTCATAATCCATTCCTTTAGAAAAGGAACTTTTTTTAATTTCTGCTAGTTTTTCTTTAATGTGTTTAATCACATCGCTTGCATTGCTACCATAAGATTGTTTAATAACAATAGCTGCAGAAGGTTTGCCATTTAATTTAGAATATAAATCGTAATAAGCATTTCCAAACTCAACATTGGCAATATCTTTAAGTCGAAGCATTTGCCCACCAACATCGCTTTTGATGATGATATTTTCGTAGTCTTCTTTTTTGGTAAACCGTCCGTTGTATTTTAACACATATTCAAATGCTTGCGATTGTTTACCACTGGCTTCACCCAATCTTCCTGGTGAAGCTTCTAAACTTTGTTCACCCAAAGCTTTCATTACATCCGCTGCAGAAACTTTGTATGCAAACATTCTGTCTGGCTTTAACCAAACACGCATTGAATATTCTCTATCTCCCAATACATCGGCAAAACCAACACCATCAATTTTTTTTAATTCTGTTAATAAATTAATATCGGCAAAATTGTATAAGAAGTTTACATCCAATGTTGGGTCATTGCTGTATAAATTAATATACATTAACATGTTGCTTTCTTCACGAGTAATCTTTACGCCTTCTCTTACTACAATTGGAGGAAGTTTGTTTACAACAGCAGCTACTCTGTTTTGTACTTGCACACTTGCAATGTTGGGATCTGTACCCAATTCAAATACAACTTGAATTGTACAAGCACCATCATTGCCTGCATCTGAATCAATATATTTCAATCCTGGAATACCATTTAATGCACGTTCTAAAGGAATCACCACTGCCTTAATCATCAACTCTGCATTAGAGCCAGGATATTCTGCATTGATATTTACTTTGGGTGGAGATATTGATGGGAATTGGGTTACAGGCAATTTCATTAATGCCAATACACCTAAAAAAACTATTATTAAGGATACTACTATTGCAAGTACAGGTCTTTGTATGAATTTACTAAACATCGATTTAATTTAAGTCAAAATCAAAAAAAATAAGGTACACATTCACGCTTTGGTGAACTACTGTTTAATTAACTGAAGATGATTGATAACTTCTTTTGCTGGAACAAATTCAGCTTCAACTTTTTCATCTTCTTTAGCAGATTGCAAACCATCTAATAGTATCTTATCGCCTACTTCTAATCCTTTATCCACAATATAAATATTGGATAATTTTTGTTTGATGGTGATATTTCTAGATTTGATTTTATTGTCGTTACCAACTACATAAACAAAAATTTTATCCTGTAATTCGTAAGTACATTTTTGAGGAATAATTAAAACATTTTTAAGAGGAACTGTTAAACTAATTTTTCCAGTTTCGCCATGCTTCAATAAAAAATCAGGGTTGGGAAATTTGGCTCTAAAAGCAATGTTACCTGTAGCATTGTCGAACTCTCCTTCAATTGTTTCAATTTCACCTTTGTATTTATGTATATCTCCATTCGCCAGTATTAAACTCACTTTTTGGTGTTCGTTATTTTTCTGATTTTTAAAATCTAAATACTCTGTTTCGGATAAGTTGAAGTAGACAAATACTTCACTGTTGTTTGATAAAGTGGTTAATAAACCACCTTCGTCAATGAGACTTCCTTTCTTAAATTTTATTCTATCAGTAATGCCATTAAAAGGAGCTTTTATTTTGGTAAAAGAAAGTTCCAATTCGGCCTTACTTAATTCAGCTTTTTCTTTATCCAATTTAGCTTGAGC
>JAGOUF010000247.1 GCA_018061385.1 Chitinophagaceae bacterium
AAGTGATTGTATACTTCTCTTGCTTCAGCAGTATCTTTTACTGTAAGTAAATTGCTTAGCATTAAGAATCGTCCAAAATCGCCACGACCAAAACCATTGTAAAACATGGCATTCTTCTTCTTCAACATCCACCAAGCTGGAACATCTGTAGGAATTGTTTCATCTGGATAGTTCAAAATAGGTTCCTTACTCCAAGCCAATGTAATTGGGTCTCTATGTGCTACTAAAAGAATGGCCAATCTATCAGCTGCATTAACGCCCCTTACTTCAGTTTCCATATTGGGTAACACTGCTTTAAAAGAAGTAATCAATGGCTTAGCAGCAGCATAACCTTTGGGGTTAAAGGTTTGCATGGCTTTTATGGCTATATCACTAACAATATTATTTTGTTTCCCAATGTTGCTAAAATCTATGAATGAGTTACCCATACCAACATATAAACTATCATCAAATACTTGTGAATGGCATTGCAAACAAGTAGGAATCACAATATCTATTCCATCCTTATTGGTTATAACATTAAAGCCTTGTTCAACATTGGCGTTTTTACCTGTTCGGTTTAAGTAATTGTTTTTATCTTTTCCATTTAAAAATATAAAGTTGTTATAAGGCACTCCACTTTTTAAAAAATCGCCTGTTGTTAAATAGACGTAACCATTGGCTATATCACCAATTTGTTGAGTACTTGCAGGAATATAATAGGGTTTTTCTTCATTGTTTAGTTGTTGTACAAATGCTGTAGTTATACATATACTGAAAATGAAAGAAATAATTACTGTTGCTTTCTTCATGTTATAAAATTAGATTGTATTTATACAATTATAGTTGTTAAAACTAATGTTGAAAACACAAAAAAAAGCCGATTGTTTAACAATCGGCTTTTGCTTATAAATCTTTACCATGACAGGCTTTAAACTTTTTGCCACTTCCACAAGGGCAAGGTTCATTTCTACCTGGATGTTTATCAACTCTTATAGGTTCTTGCTTTGCAGGTGTAGGATCATAGTAATCGTTTTCATTGGCACCATATTCTTGTCCTGCTGCATCTACCAATTCTTTATTGGCTTTCATTTTGCTTAAATCTGTTTTTTGCTGACGACCTTCTTTTACATTGTCACCTTCTTGTAAAGGAATAGATGAGTGACATAAAAATTCAACAATATTTCTATTGATATCGCCACTCATGTTGTTAAACAAGTTAAATGCTTCTACTTTATAAATTACCAATGGATCTTTTTGTTCATAAGTTGCAGTTTGTACACTTTGTTTCAAATCGTCCATTGCTCTTAAATGTTCTTTCCAAGCATCATCAATCACACTCAAAGTAACATTGCGTTCAACAGAATCCATTAAAGCAGTTCCATTGCTGTCCAATGTTTTTTGCATGGAAGTTAAAATATTCATTACTTTTTTTCCATCTGTAAATGGCACAATTACATTTTCTATTTGACTACCTTGTTGAGTACGAATATTTTTAAATACAGGAATGGCTTGTTCGGATAATTCTTGTTTTTTGCGTTGATAATTGTTAGCAGCTTCTTGATACAATTTATCTGTTAATGCTTGCTCATTTTGTTTATTCAATTCTTCTGCAGTAATACTTGTATCTATACCAAAGTTTACAATTGCTGCTAGGCGTAAACCTTCAAAATCGTTTTGCTCTTTAAACGAGTTGATTAAGCTTTGAGCTACATTATAAAATGAATTGTCTAAATCTAAAGCCAATCTTTCGCCAAATAAAGCATGATGACGTTTTGTATAAATTACAGTACGTTGTTTATTCATTACATCATCGTACTCTAACAATCTTTTTCTAATTCCAAAGTTGTTTTCTTCTACTTTACGTTGAGCTCTTTCAATAGATTTAGTAATCATGCTATGCTGAATTACTTCACCTTCTTTATAACCAGCAAAGTCCATTACTTTGGCAATTCTTTCGCTACCAAACATTCTCATTAAATCATCTTCTAATGCTACAAAGAATTGAGAAGAACCTGGATCTCCTTGACGACCAGCACGACCTCTTAACTGTCTATCTACACGACGAGATTCATGTCTTTCTGTACCAACAATTGCCAATCCACCAGCTTCTTTAACGCCTGGCCCAAGCTTAATATCTGTACCTCTACCTGCCATATTTGTTGCAATGGTTACTGCACCAGCAAAACCAGCTTCTGCAACAACTTGTGCTTCACGAGCATGTTGTTTGGCATTTAATACATTGTGTGGAATTTGTTTTTGACGCAACATTCTGCTCAACAATTCACTTACTTCAACCGATGTTGTACCAACCAATGTTGGGCGACCAGCGTTTTTTTGTTTTACAATTTCATCAATTACAGCACCATATTTTTCACGTTTGGTTTTGTACACCAAATCTTGATCATCTTTTCTAACTGCTGTAACATTGGTAGGAATTGTTACCACATCTAATTTATAAATATCCCAAAACTCTGCTGCTTCAGTTTCTGCAGTTCCAGTCATACCACACAATTTGTGGTACATTCTAAAATAGTTTTGTAAAGTAACTGTAGCATACGTTTGTGTAGTAGCTTCAATTTTTACATTTTCTTTTGCTTCAATTGCTTGGTGTAAACCATCGCTGTAACGACGACCATCCATTATACGACCAGTTTGTTCATCTACAATTTTTACTTGATCATCTATTACTACGTACTCAACATCTTTCTCAAATAAGGTGTACGATTTTAACAGTTGTTGTACCGTATGAATTCTATCAGCCTTAATTGAATATTCATTAATAAGGGTTTCTTTTTGGTGTAGCTTTTCTTCGGCAGGTAAATTATTGTCTTTTTCAATATTTGCCAAACCCATACTAATATCTGGTAAAATAAAGAAGTTTTGATCTTCACCCGATCTTGTAATTAACTGAATTCCTTTATCGGTTAATTCTACACTATTGTTTTTTTCGTCTATATAAAAATACAATTCAGCATCAGCTTTTGGCATCTCTCTCGATTGATCTGCCATGTAATAATTTTCAGATTTTTGTAGTTTTACTCTAATACCAGGCTCACTTAAGTATTTAATTGTAGAAGTGTTTTTGGGTAAACCTCTATGAGCTCTAAATAAAGCCAAACCACCATCTTTGGGGTCATCATTTCCTTCTGCAATTTTCTTTTTGGCTTCCAATAAAAATTGGTTCACCACTTTTCTTTGAGCATCAACAATTTTTTCAATTCTTGGTTTCAATTCAAAAAATTGTTCAATGTTATCTTGACGACCAATTGGCCCTGCAATAATTAATGGAGTTCTAGCATCATCAATTAAAACACTATCCACCTCATCTACCATTGCAAAATGGTGTTTGCGTTGCACCATTTCATCAGGGTTTTGCACCATATTATCACGCAAGTAATCAAAACCAAACTCGTTATTGGTACCATAAATAATATCAGCTAAATAAGCTTTACGTCTGTTTTCGCTATTGGGTTCATGTTTATCAATACAATCAACAGTTAAACCCAACCATTCAAAAATGGTTCCGTTCCATTCGCCATCACGTCTAGCTAAATAATCATTCACCGTAACAATATGCACACCTTCGCCAGATAAAGCATTTAAATAAGCAGGTAGTGTAGATACCAAAGTTTTACCTTCACCCGTACTCATTTCAGCAATTTTACCATTGTGTAAAACGCTACCACCAATTAACTGAACATCGTAATGTACCATGTTCCAAGTAATTTCAGTACCACCAGCAACCCAACTATTTTTAAAAATCGATTGATCGTTGTTAATCGATATATAATCTTTTTTAACGCTTAATTCTCTATCTAAATCTGTTGCAGTAGAAACCAATTCAGTGTTATTGGTAAACCTACGAGCCGTTTCTTTTACAACAGCAAAAGCTTCTGGCTGAATTTCTTTTAGAATTTCTTCAATTTGTTTGTCTCTTTCTTTTTTTAATTTATCAACTGCTTGATAAATGTCATCTTTTGCATGAATTTGATCCATTGGCAATGCTTCAGCTTCCGATTTTTTTGCAGCAATTTCAGCATCAATATTCGATAAATAAGTTTTAATACGTTGCTTAAATTCAACAGTTTTATTTCTTAACTCATCGTTGGTTAAGCTTTGATATTGTTGAAAAAACTGATTAGTTTTTTCAACAATTGGGCGAATTGCAGCAACATCTTTTTCACTCTTATTGCCACCTAAAATTTTCGATATAAACTTCAACATATATTTTTATTTATGTACCCAGCCATTGATTGCTAATTTAGCTTCAGTGGCGTCGCATTGAAAATCAAGCCAATGGCATGACTCTTCAACATTTGAATAATTATGAACCATCTTATTTTCAAAAACCTTGCACAAAATGGTTTTTAGCCAAAATGGCACTTAATTTTTAAAAGATGGCAAAGGTAAAGGATTGAATAATTTTATTTGGAGAATTATGAAGGCTTTGGCAATAGCTTGTAAAAGTTGCTTTTTAAACCAATTATAATTGAATTTTGACCCACTTAAAACGATAAATTTTGTACCATAAAAAAGCACAAAGTAATATAATGAAAACCCATAACCATTTATTCATGAACCAATATTGCACAATGGTATTG
>JAGOUF010000248.1 GCA_018061385.1 Chitinophagaceae bacterium
GTGAAGTTGTTAGAAACAGAAAACAAAATTGATTGGGCAACTGCCGAGTTAATGGCTTATTCATCCATTTTAACGGAAGGTAAAATTGTACGAATGAGTGGGTAAGATGTTAAGCGTGGTACATTTAGCCATCGTCATGCAGTATTAAGAGATGAAGAAACGGATAGAAAATATACACGATTAAATCATTTTCAAGAAAACCAAGAAAAGTTCCGTATTTACAATTCTTTATTAAGTGAATATGGCGTTTTAGGTTTTGAATATGGATATGCAATGGCCAACCCCAATGCATTGGTTATTTGGGAAGCACAGTTTGGCGATTTTTGCAATGGTGCACAAACTATGATTGATCAATTTATTGCAGCTGGTGAGCAAAAATGGAGCAGAATGAATGGCCTTGTAATGTTGTTGCCACATGGCTATGAAGGTCAAGGACCAGAACACAGCAGTGGAAGAATGGAACGTTTTTTACAAATGTGCGCCGAGTTAAATATGGTAATTACCAACATAACTACAGCAGCCAATCTTTTCCATGCTTTACGTCGCCAATTGGCTTGGTCGTTTAGAAAACCATTGATCAATTTTGCACCAAAAGCAAACTTGCGTTTTGCAGGTAGTTATAGCCATATTGATGATTTTACTTCTGGTGGATTTAAAGAAGTAATTGATGATGCAACAATAACCGATAATAGTTTAGTTAAGAAAGTATTGTTTTGCAGCGGTAAAATTTATTTTGATTTAGCCGAAAGAAAAATAAAAGAAAACAGAACCGATATTGCTATTGTACGTTTAGAACAAATTTATCCAACACCAGAAAAACAATTGAAAACTTTGTACGAAAAGTACAGTAAAGCTATTTGGTTTTGGGTACAAGAAGAGCCATTGAATATGGGTGCTGCAACTTTCTTAAAAATGAATTTGCAAATTATCAACTTTGGCATTATTAGTCGCCATGCTAGTGCAAGTACGGCAACCGGTTACAGCAAAATTCACAAACAAGAACAAGAAGAAATTGTAAATACGGCTTTTACAGTATAGCAATACATACAAGTAAAAAACTTAAACACTTTTAGAATATAATTTTATGATAGATATTAAAGTTCCTACAGTAGGTGAGTCAATAACAGAAGTTACTTTATTAAAGTGGACAAAGAAAGATGGGAGTTATGTAGATAGAGATGAAGTAATTGCTGAATTGGAAAGTGAAAAAGCAACTTTTGAAGTAAATGCTGAAAAAGCAGGAATATTGAAACATGGTGCAACCGAAGGCGATACCATTATTATTGGAACAGTATTGGCACAAATTGATGAAACAGCAGAAAAGCCAGCTGACGCAAGTCCAAAGACCGAAGTTGCTGCTCCAAAAGTAGAAACTGTTGCAACACCAATAAATAACACTACTTCAGATGTTGGTGTTAAAGCTACACCAGTTGCAAGTGCAATTATTGCAGATAAAAAAGTAGATGTTAAAGCAATTGAACCAAGTGGCGTTGGTGGAAAAATAATGAAGCATGATGTATTAGAGGCATTGAATAATCCTGGAAAAAAATCGTTTGGTACCAATGCGTTATTTACTAGAAATGTACGCAACGAAAAAATGAGCAATTTGCGTAAAACCATTGCTAGAAGATTGGTTGAAGCAAAAAATACAACTGCCATGTTAACTACTTTTAATGAAGTAGATATGGGAGCTATTATGGAAATTCGTTCTAAGCATAAAGACAAATTCAAAGAAGCTCATGGTGTTAATTTGGGCTTTATGAGTTTCTTTGCTAAAGCTTGTGCAATTGCTTTAAGTGAGTGGCCAACTGTGAATGCTTATATTGATGGAGATGAACTTGTCTATCATGATTATGCTGATATTTCTATTGCTGTTAGTACACCTCGTGGTTTAACAGTGCCTGTTATTAGAAATGTAGAAAGTTTAAGCATGGCCGATGTTGAAAAAGCCGTAGTTGTTTTAGCTGGTAAAGCAAGAGATAGTAAGTTAACTGCTGAAGATTTAACTGGTGGAACTTTTACTATAACAAATGGTGGCGTATTTGGTAGTTTAATGAGTACGCCCATTATCAATATTCCACAAAGTGCAATTTTAGGAATGCACAAAATTCAAGAACGTCCAATGGCCATAAATGGTAAAGTAGAAGTAAGACCAATGATGTACTTGGCTTTAAGTTACGACCATAGAATTATTGATGGTAGAGAAAGTGTAAGCTTCTTGGTTCGTGTAAAAGAATTATTAGAAAATCCTGCATTGTTGTTAATGGGCAAAGATCCTGTGAAAACATTGTTGGAGTTGTAAAATATAAATTAAAATTTAAAAGAGAAGGTTGTTTAAAAGCAACCTTCTCTTTTTTATGAACATTGCTTATAAGAATTGCTTTCAGAAAATAAACACATTTAAAAATCTATATTTGATGATCTATCAATTTACTTATTGGTTAACAGCTTACAAATTTTAAATTATTGCACAAATGATGGGAGGAAGATGGCTGTCTTATTTAAATACAGCAGCATTTATTATAGAAACCTACAATGGATCAACGCCATTGGTACATCATTTAAAGCATTATTTTGCACAGTTTAAAAAGCATGGAAGTAAAGATAGAAAGTACATTAGCCATGCTTGCTATTGTTATTTTAGGTTGGGAAAATCTATTGAAAATATTACCATTGTAGATCAATTAAAAATAGGGTTGTTCCTTTGTAACAACGACCCCAAGCAGTGGGAAAATGTATTCGATGAAAATTGGATAACTGAATGGAGCAAGCCTATTCAACAAAAAAATGTATTTGTACAACAATATTATCCTGAACTAAATATTGAGAAAATTTTTCCTTGGCAAAATGCATTAAGTACATCACTTGACGGAACTCAGTTTTCACTTTCTCATTTAACACAACCTTACTTATTTATTAGGCTAAGACCAGGTTATGAAAAAACGGTTTTACAACGTTTAAGAGATGTTGATATACCATATAAGAAAATTGGAACTACAAGTTTAGCATTAGAAAATAGTACCAAATTAGAGGATGTATTGCAACTAAATGAAGAAGTTGTGGTGCAGGATTTAAGCTCTCAGCAAATTGCTGAATTAATAACTCCAGAGTTAATAGGGTTGAATTGGCAACAATCTTGGAAGGTTTGGGATTGTTGTACTGCAAGTGGTGGTAAAACTATTCTGTTGCATGATATACATAGAAATAACGAATATTATTTAACCGATGTAAGAGCAACCATGCAACATCAGTTAAAGCAACGATTGGATGCTGCACATGTTCATAAATGGAAATTTGATACAGCCGATTTAACAGAAACTACATTGCCTTTTGCAAGGAGCAATGGTTTTGATTTTATTATAGCTGATGTGCCTTGCACTGGAAGTGGAACTTGGGCAAGAACCCCAGAGCAAATTCAATTTTTTAAAGAAGAAACAATTACTGAATATGCTTCTACACAAAAAAAAATTATTAGCAATATCTTGCCAGCATTAAAAAATAATGGCTATTTATTATACATTACTTGTTCTGTGTTTAAACAAGAAAATGAAGAAGTAGTAGAATTTATAGAACAAAAATTGGGGTTGCAAAAAATTAAATTACAATTAATTAAAGGGTACAGCAATAGAGCAGATACAATGTTTGCAGCACTTTTTAAAAAATTATAGTTTAAGCAACGGCAGATTTGAAATTATTTTTTGTCCATTAAATACACTCACTAAATAAGTACCTTTTGCTAAAAAATGAATTGGAATGGCAATACTTGTAGTTCCTGCAATTGTAGATTTTTTTAACTGAATAACAGATTTACCACTTGCGTCAGTAATCCTAATTCCTAAATTCTGTATAGCATAATTGGTTGTTATTTTTACATTAAATGTATTGTTTGCAGGATTGGGCAATAAGGCAATTGTTTCAATATTATTGTTGGTAGGATTTATTCCTGTAACTACACAAGCAGCATTTAAATCAAGCGTAACGCTATCCAAATAAGTTTCAGTATAACCAACAACAGCAGTATCAACCACTTGTTTAATTCTATATTGTATTGTTCCTGGTTGTACATTAATTAAAGTATCGGCATAGGTAATTGTTTTGTTACTTAATGTAGAACCGCTGCCTTGAAAACTTGCTACTCTTGCGTAACTAGTTTGTCCTGCAACTTTTCTTTCCACTTCATAACGCATTGCAGCAAAATCTTTACTTTTAAAAACAATATTTGTTTTACAGTTATTAATTGATGAGGAAGTGATGTTGGCATATTTATTTAACAAGAATACAAATGCTTTTTTCATATCGGGAATGCCATATCCAATTCTATCATTTGGAGTAGTATAAATGTTGCCACTTTTTATGATGGCTTCTCTAATAGTATAGTTGTTAAATTCTGGAAAAGCTTGCCACAAGCATGTTCCAAGTCCTGCCATTTTGGGGCAAGCATACGATGTGCCATTGCCTGCACTTACTGTATTTCCAGGATTTTGTACATAGGCATTTACACCAACGGTTGCAACATCTGGTTTTATTCTATTATCTGCAGATGGGCCATAACTTGAAAAATTACCAACGCTACCACTTG
>JAGOUF010000249.1 GCA_018061385.1 Chitinophagaceae bacterium
AAATATTGATTGCCATTTATAACAGCCACAAATTGTTTTTTTAAAGAATACAATGCAATTACACCAATATTAGAAGTTCTAGAAATGGTGTCTTTTTTATTCATTTTAAAGGTGAAAATAGTAGCCAGTCCAAACGACCAATCAGTTTCAATTGATTTAGTTATTAAAGGTAATAAAACTGTCTTACTTGTTGATAATGAGGAAGTATCAGTTTGAGAAAATGTTTTTTTTGAAGGAATAAAACTGCTAACTAAACACAACTTAATTGCTAAAATGCCCAATACCGATTTATTTTTATTCATACATTTAAGAAATTAAGAAATGCTTTAAAAATTACAAAATCAATTTTACATAACAATTCGCTTACAATTTTGTAATAATTTCATAACATTACAAAGTTTATATAAATAATTGATTGAGGATGAATAAATGGAACTGCAATTATGAGCTGGGCAATAGCTTAACCAAAGAGCAACTTGAGTTCTTTGAGGAACATGGTGTAATCATCTTTAGAAATTTTTTAACTCCAGATAAAATTTCTACCTATTTAACCGAACTTAAAAAGTTAGAAGCAACATGGATTGAAGAAAAGAAAGAAAAAGTAAATGGAATTCCATTGAAATATGGTAAAGATGTTGAAGGAAAATTGACTATTCAAAGACTTTGTTTTTCATCGTTATTTAGCCAACCATTGCACAATTTATTGGAAGACGAACGCTTAATGGCATTAACTCAATTCTTATATCCTTACGAAGGTAGAATTGGTGAAAAAGAAAAAGATGGACTTGTAATAAACAATTACGTAAACAGTCCGAACAGCACTTTTACACAAATGGGATGGCATACAGATAGCCCTAGAGATTTATTTCTGGGTCAAAAGATTATGCCTATGTTAAACGTAGGAATACATTTAGATACTTGCTTATTTGATAATGGAGGCTTGCGTGTTTTGCCAGGTACACACAAACAAAACATGATTAAATTGTTGTTTGGTAAAAAATATTTTATCGACAATTCTGATGATGCCAAAGAAGTTGGTTTTGATATTCATGCTGGCGATTTAACAGTGCATGATGGACGAACTTGGCATAGAGTAAAACAATCTAAATTGGTTGGAGAGGCTAGTAGGAGAAGGGTGATGTACATACCCATTATTACGGGGAAATTTAAACCCAAAACAGAAAAAAGTAAAACGCCATTTTACCATAAGTTATCACCCAAAGTGCGTCATTAATTTTTTTAGTTACACAATTTTAAAATAAGTAAGCCAACAAGTTTGTTGGCTTTTTTTAACTTACAGCATTATGAGTTATGCACTAATTACAGGAGCAAGTAAAGGAATTGGTAAAGCAATTGCCATTGAGTTGGCCAAGCGGAAAATTCCCGTAATATTGGTTGCCAGAAATGAACAATTATTGGAAGAATTGAGCAATCAAATTAAAGAAACTCATCAAGTAGATGCAAAGTTTTTTGCTGTTGATTTGGCACAGCCAGATGGACCCAAAAATTTAGTTTCTTTGTTAAATCAATCAACCATTCAAGTGCATATTTTGGTAAACAATGCAGGTTATGGATTAAGTGGGATGATGAATAAATACAGTTTAAAGGAACATACAGAAATGATGCAAGTAAACATGCAAACGCCTGTAGCATTAACTTATTTGTTATTGCCCAGTTTGCAAAAGCAAAACAAAGCATTTATTTTAAATATTGCCAGTGCAGCAGCATATCAATCTGTTCCTGGCTTAAACGTTTATGCAGCCACCAAAGCCTTTGTTTTAAGCTTTAGCAGAGGTTTGGCATACGAGTTAAAGCAAAGCAACATTTCTGTAACAGCCGTTTCTCCAGGAGCCACAGATACCAACTTTGCACATGCAGCCAATGTAAACGGTAAGAAAGCACAAAAAATGGCAGCACAATTTAATATGCAGCCTACCGATGTTGCAAAAGTTGCTACTGATGCCATGTTTGCACAAAAGAAAGAAGTAGTGGTAGGTTTTGTAAATAAGTTAACCGTTTTTTTAGCTTGGTTATTGCCCAAAAGTATTTTAGAAAAATCGGCAGCAGAAATTTATGATTTGTAATTTCAAAAATGGCTCTTATATTTGCAGCCCAATAAAAAGGAACTGGCTGCGTAGCTCAACTGAATAGAGCATCTGACTACGGATCAGAAGGTTTTAGGTTTGAATCCTAACGCGGTCACTTAATAAAAAAAGAGATTAACGAGTTAATCTCTTTTTTTATGCTCAATATTTAAGGACTCATTTTTGTATACAAATGTTGTTGAAATTCTATAAACAATTTACGAATGCCTTGAGCATCGCCCAATACATCCATTGCGTCTGGTAAACTTTGGTATTTGTTGAGCAATAATGCCGACAGTTTTTCTTGGTCAAGTTCTCCAACACCAGTTTCAATGTATTTGCTTAGCACAAATTCTATAAACTCTTTTTGTTTGTTGTTCAGCAATGCAAAAATGGTTGCTTGTGAGGCTGCGACTCTTGCTTCTCTTGTCATGGGTTTTGTATCGCTATTAAAAACATATTCCAATACATCAAACAAGTCGATTTTTCTGCATCAATTAGTTTTTGCAAAGTAGTAAGTGCAGTATGTCGTCTATGTTTTTAAAGGTTTGTTCAAACATTTTTTCTCAAATTTTTCTATACGTTTATCGCTCGTTGTTTTAAAATTGGGTGCTCTTAAAAATAGTAAAGATATTTGGAAAATACATTTTTCAAAAAATGAACTACTTGTATACTTTTTAAGGAATGTACAGTTGAAAAAATGAGTTATGCAACGTTCAGGTTATTAGATAATTTAAACAATACAATTTTTTCTGAATAGTATATTTATATTGTTATTTTTCAAGTTGAATTCTTTTACACGTCTTTGGTATTTTCAACTCAAATTAAATAAGGTTTAAGTAAAATAATTGGTATGAAAAATTATGTTGATAGTCTGAGAATATCTTTTAAAAAATTATATGCTACAAGCCAAGAACCATTAATTGTTCGTTCTCCGGGACGTGTAAATATTATTGGAGAACATACAGATTATAACAATGGATTTGTGCTACCTGCTGCAATAGACAAAGCTGCTTATATAGCCATGAGTTTAAGAGATGATGATGAAATACATTTGCAAGCTCAAGATTTAAATGAAACTTTTTCAATTGATCTCAATAACTCAAAACCTGTTGGTGATACTAGTTGGCCAAATTATATTTTAGGAGCTGTTGCACAATTTCAGAAAAAAAATATTCCAATTAAAGGGTTTAATGCAATACTTACAAGTGATGTGCCAATGGGTGCTGGTCTTTCTTCTTCTGCTGCAGTGGAGTGTGCCACAGTTTTTGCATTAAATGAGTTGTTGCAAACCAATTTAGATAAAGTTGAAATGGTTTTAATGGCACAAAAAGCCGAGCATGAATATGCAGGTGTAATGTGTGGTATAATGGATCAATTTGCCTCTGTAATGGGTAAGCGTAATTATGTAATTAAATTAGATTGTAGGTCATTAGAATATGAATACGTGCCTTTTAATTTAGATGGCATTAAAATTCTACTGCTCAACACAAATGTGAAACATTCACTTGCGTCATCCGAATACAATACTAGAAGGCAAGAATGTGAGCAAGCAGTTGCTTGGATAAAGGAACATGAGCCCAACGTTAATTCTTTGAGAGATGCTACTGAAGCCATGCTAGATAAATATGTATTGCCAAAAGATGAATTAATTGACAAGCGTAGTCGATTCATTGTGCAAGAAATAAATCGCTTGCAAAAAGGTTGTGAGGATCTGAACAATGGCGATATACAAGCATTGGGTAAGAAGATGTTTGATACACATGATGGCTTAAGTAAAATGTATGCAGTGAGTTGTAAAGAGCTGGATTATTTAGTTGATTTTGTAAGAGAAAATAATGATGTTATAGGTGCACGTATGATGGGTGGTGGTTTTGGTGGCTGCACAATTAATCTGGTGAAAGAAAATTCAATTGAAGCACTTGTAAATGCAATACAACCTGCTTATGAAGCTGCAATGGGCTTGCCACTTTCTTACTACATCGCATCTATTGAAAACGGAACTGAAATTATTCTATAAATTGTGTTTTATTTAAAAGAACATTTGTATACAAGACTAAACATTTTAACGGGTGATTGGATTTGCCTTTTTTACTTCTCTGACTGTTGACTGCCAGACTTTTTTCTGATAGAAATATCGAGTTGCTTTTCTGCAATATCAATCATGGTATCTAAGGCAAATACCCTCATTTTCTCCCATTGCAATTGCTTTTCAAGAATCGCAATTTTTTGTTGTAACTCATCCTGATTTTGTAGCTGTTTTGAGGTGAGACTCGTCCTAAAAAAAGTTGAGGCTTATTCCGTCCAGCCCGATATGAAGCACTGTATCGTCCTGAAAATAGTTGACAGTTTTATGATTTTAATCCTACGACAGGTTTACGATTTATTTTTAGTCCTTTCTTTGGTTTACTTTTCAAAGTTAATGTTGTAGATGAAAAAAATATTTA
>JAGOUF010000250.1 GCA_018061385.1 Chitinophagaceae bacterium
AAAACACCTTAATATTATTTAAAATATTGTACTTTGTTGCAGAATAGAAACTAATGTTTTAGAAATTAAAATATTCATCAATGCAACAACCCAAAAAACATCTTAACAAAAAACTTCTTTTAATAATTTTTAGTTGTTGTTGTATTTGCAATACAGTAAAAGCTAATGATAGTTCAACGATTAATGCACTAAACAAACTTAGATTTCAGCAAGTAGTACAACAAAAAACGCCTTCAATTTTAGATAGTTTAAAAAGCACTTACGCTCTTGCTAAAAAAATAAAACATCCTATTGGTCAAGCAGAAGCTTTAAAAAATTTGGGTATTTACTATTACTTTAAAAGAAGCTTCGACAGTGCTTTATATTACTATCAACAAGGAGCAGAAATATTAAAAAACGAAGCTCCCAATATTGTAGGGATAAGCTTGCACTTGAATACTGGTGTGGTGTACTTTGAGCAATCAAAATATAAAGAAGCCATTCTTCAATATTTAGAAGCCAAAAACCAAGCAACCTTACTGAATGATTCTGCAATGATGGTTAAAGTATTAAACAATCTTGCCAATGCAGAGTCGACTGCTGGTAATTTGCAACAAGCACAACAAACACTACAAGAAGCCGTAAAATGGAGTACCAAAAACAATCCTGCGTTGCCCAATATTATTTCCACACAAGCTTTATTGTACGTTAAAATAGGCGATACGGCAATGGCCATTAACAAATACAAAGAGGCTTTAGAATTATTAAAAAACACAACCAACCTCAAACTAAAAGCCAATACATTAAATAATTATGGGAATATTTTATTGGCTTTAGGCAACACAAAAGAAGCCAACAGTTTACATAACGAAGCTTTACAAATATTTGAGCAAATTGGCGACAAAGAAGGTAAACTAACCATACTCAATCAATTTGCTAATACTGCTTTTAAAAATGGAGATTATAAAAAAGCATTAATGCTGTACAAGCAAATAGCAGAACAGGCAAACGATAATTTACTTTTAAAAAAAGCTGTTTATACTAACCTAGTTTTTACTTATAAAAAACTAGGCGATTATAAAAACGCATTCGAATCTATTGAAATACTTACAAGCGTAAAAGATAGTATTGGCAGCATAGAAATTAGAGAAGCTTTTGAACAATTGAAAACTGAAAATGCAGTACATCAAGCCGAATTAAAAACAGAAAAAATTGCCTTTAAAGCAGAGAAAGAAAAACTTACTTTAAGTAAACAAATTGCATGGCTTACCATTGGCTTAATTTTATCGTTGGGTATAACAGGAATAGTATTGTATTTAAGACAACGCCAACAATGGAAAGCTCAACAACAACAGCTTCAAAGTATTCAACAAAAAACCGAATTAGAAATGCAGTTGTTTAGAACACAAATGAATCCACATTTCTTTTTCAATGCATTGTACTCCATTCAAAACTATGTACTTAATAACAATGCTTTAGAGTCTAGTAGATATTTAGGAAAATTTGCAAGGTTAACCAGAGCCATTTTAGAATGGAATGCTCAACCATTTGTTTTAATAGAAAAAGAAATTACCATTTTAGAAGATTACTTAAGTTTAGAACAATTGAGGTTTGAAGGACGGTTCACTTACGTTATTCATTGTTCAGAAGAAATAGCCAGCAACTATCAAATTCCAACCATGATTTTGCAACCATTTTTAGAAAATGCGATTATACATGGATTAAGCAAAATAAGTTGGCCAGGATTAATCACTATCACTTTTACCGAAAACACAGCAACCAATACATTACAAGTAAGTATTGATGACAATGGTATAGGCATTCAACCCAAATTGCCTAACGATGATAATAAAGAAAAAAAATCAATTGCATTAGAGCTTACTACTAAACGTTTGCAGCTTTTATCTAATCAATTTAATCGTAATTTTTATTTTGATTTAATGAATAAAAAAGAATTAAACAATGACCAATCGGGAGTATTGGTTAATGTATATTTACCATTAACAGAAGCCTAGATAATAACCATGCTAAAAACAATAATTGTTGATGACGAAAATAAAGGCAGGCAAACATTAAAGCAGCTATTATTGTTGCTAAATGCCCCTGTTGAAATTATTGCAGAAGCAACCAATGTTAAAGAAGCTGTACAATTAATACAAGACAACCAACCAGAATTGGTTTTTTTAGATATTCAATTAACCGATGGTACCGGCTTTAATGTGTTAGAACAAATTACCTTCAAAAATTTTCAACTTATTTTTATTACTGCACACGAAGAGTTTGCATTAAAAGCATTTCGTTACAGTGCCATTGATTATATTACCAAACCAATAGATCCTGATATTTTAGATGCGGCACTAAAAAAAGTATTGAGCCATAACCAGCAATTTAGTTTAGAAAAAAAGTTAGAAGCTTTATTGCAAAACAAACAGAAAATTCACAAGTTAGCTTTACCATCAACCAATGGTATTCAACTTGCCAAAACACAAGATATTGTTCGATGTGAAGCCAGCAATAATTATACACTATTCTATTTGGCAGATGGTAAAAAAATAATGGTTACCAAAACCCTAAAAGAGTATGAAGAACTATTAATGCAAGATGGTTTTTTCAGGGTTCATCAATCTCATTTAATTAATCTAGATTTTGTAAGTGGTTATTTAAAACAAGATGGAGGCTATGTACAAATGACAGATGGCAGCCAAATAGAATTATCTCGAAGAAAGAAAGATGCTTTTTTAACCTTAATTACTCAAAAATAGGTCTGCCAAATTCTATGTAGTAGTTACCAAATTCTTGAATGCTACTACCAAATTCTATCTACACATTTTATAGAACATAACCATAGTTTAGGTTTGAGGTCGATAAACTTTAAACCTATCTACTATGGCACCAATTAATTTAAACTCCCCGAAATTTTTAACAGCTTTATTGTTAAGCATGTTTTTTTGTGTTACAGTTAGTACTGCACAGCAACACAATCGTGTAGAAACATTTACAACTGCCAATGGCCTAAGCAGCAATGGTTCTGTAGATATTTTAAGGGAACCAGATGGCACAGTTTGGGTGGCTCATGAATCATACAATGGTGCAGGAGCATACAACTACAATTTCCCACTCAGCAAACGAACTCCTGATGGTGTTTGGTCGCAGCCATCATTGGCAAATGTACCAGTAGTAGTTATTAATGGGCAGAGGTACGATATTTTCCATTTCAAAAAAATGTTCAGGAGTGCCGATGGCAGAATTTGGTTCATTCCTAAGACATCAGCAATACAAATGAACCCACCACCTCCCAGCGTAGGTTCACAACCTCTAATTGTTTACGATAATGGCAGTTTTAGTGCCATGCATCCAGCATTAAACAACTTTCCAGATAAAGGTGGAGTTAATGATATGACACAAGACAAAAGTGGAAACATTTGGTTTGGCTGCAAAAATGGATTAATTAAAATGACACCTGCTGGTGCATTCACAACTTACAATGCTCCTAATGCCGTCTTTACACCCAATTCAGGTAATACTACCAATTATGTTGCCACAGAAATAGTGTCCATTGATGTTGATAATAGCAATAATGTGGTGATGGTGGTAGCAGGGCAATTTAATTATGTAAGGCGTTTTAAACCAGCTACAAACGAATGGGATTTATGGACCTTACAAGATGCACCATGGTGGAATGCAAGTCAAGCAGATTATAGACCCATACAAATAAAAGCAAGTGGAGATAAGTTAAATACATTATGGATAACTACTGTTGGGGGTGGTTTGTACTATATAAAACAGGGTGATTTTGATTCTAACGAACGTACACAAGTAGCCGATTTTTTACACCCTCCAATTTGGGGTACATGGGGTTGGGCTATGGAAATTATTAATACCAATATTCCACAGTTTTGCTCACGTATGTTTGTTGGTCCTTATAATGAATTTTGGATAATTGGTTCAAATCTTTCTGCAAGTACCGATTATGCGTACAAATTTGAGAGAAAAGTAAATGACACCTATTTATACAATGGATTACCTAATCCAGCAACTCGATACATGTACTCAATTAGGGGTTCTCAATTCTCATTTAACGATAATGGTTTTATACAGAAAGCCCATATTACATCCATGTCTTTTGCACCCAACAATCAAGAAACTTGGGTTGCTACAAGACAAGGTGTTGAACGTTGGTATAGCCATTATCCTTTACCAGATACTGGAAGCATTATTGGTATTAAAGGTGCTGGCCTCAAAAAAATAGGTATTACCGCTTTTAATACAATGTCCAACAATTTGCCAGAACCCCCTGCAGTTGCACATACGCTAAACCCAGGTATTCCAAGTATTTCAATTGATTCGGCTTATTATTATTTAAGCACTACCGATTATGATAAAATAGACAGTACCATAAATGCTGGTTTACAAGGAGATGGTTTTGTACGTGGATTTCCTACATTAACAACAGCTTTACAAACACATAATTTAACTGGAGAAAATATTAAAATAAGATTTACACCTGTAAGTTTAGGCAATGACGTAAGTGGTGTGAACGA
>JAGOUF010000251.1 GCA_018061385.1 Chitinophagaceae bacterium
CAATCACATCCTTTTGTAAAGGCATGTAATGTTTATATTAACTTTAGCAAAATAATTGGTTTCTTTTATGGCTATAACAATTAGGCAATGGACAATTGAAGATTTACCCAACTTGGTTTTGTATGCCAACAATATCAATATTTGGAATAATCTACGCAACTATTTTCCTCACCCTTATACTGAGGAAGATGGCAAAACTTGGTTAGAAAAAACTATTGAAGATTCTCCTGTAGTAAACTTGGCTATAGACTTAGATGGACAAGCAATTGGTGGTATTGGATTAATACTTAACTCAGATGTATACATCATGAGTGCTGAAGTTAGTTACTGGATTGGTGAACCATTTTGGGGTTTAGGCATTGCTACAGAAGCCATACGACAAATGGTTGAATACACTTTTTATTATTATGATATAGTAAGATTGTATGCTGAAGTATTTGAAATAAATAAAGCTTCAATGAGGGCATTAGAAAAAAATGGTTTTTACTTAGAGGGTGTTAGAAGAAAAGCAGTTTTAAAAAATACTATTTTAATGGACGATTATATTTGGGTGAAATTGAGGGCTTGGTAAAATTGGATTTTCTTTAAGTGTTATAACCTTGTTAATACAAATTAAATTTTAAAATAATTGTTTTGTAAGCAAAGGCTTTTTAAAAACAAGTCGTATCCTGTTTAAACCATTTTTATAACTCTTAGTCCTAAAAAATACAACCACTTAATTATGCTTTTGAAAAAAAATATTGCCACCAGCGAAACGGGTTTCATCTTCAATCCTTCAACAGGAGATTCATATAGTGCCAATCCAATTGCTACAGAAATAATGGGTTTATTAAAAGAAGGAAAATCTACATCTGCAATCAAAACCCAAATCTTAGAACGTTACGATGTTACAACAGCTCAATTAGAAAAAGATTGGGACGATTTTGCCAATCAATTAAAATACGCCAACATTTTAGAACAATAAGTCTGTAACAACTCTACCCAAAACATTTTACAATGAGTGAACATAAACAACCACTAACTGTGGCTGTAACAGGCTTAAATGCTATTGACAGTCCTGGACCAGGCATTGCAGTTATTAGAGCATTGAGAGATGGTTTACCTAAACCATTACGCATCATTGGTCTTTCTTATGAAACTTTAGAACCAGGTATTTATATGCATGATGTAGTTGATAAAACTTATCAAATTACTTATCCTGCTGCTGGTACAGAAGCTTTATTAAATCGTATTAAGTATATACATGATAAAGAAAAAATTGATATACTCATTCCAAATTTTGATGCTGAATTGTACAATTTTATGAAGCTTGCTCCTACATTAAAAAGTATGGGCATTGCTACATTTTTACCAACTTTTGAACAGTTGGATGCTAGAGATAAAGTTAACTTATATCAGTTTGGATTGAAGTATGGACTAAGTGTGCCTGCAGATAAAATAATTTACAGCGTAGATGAATTATATGCTTGTGCAGAGTTATTTAGTTACCCATTGGTAGTAAAAGGTAAATATTATGATGCAGTAATTGCATACACTATGGAGCAAGCACAAAAAGCATTTTATAAACTCACTGCTAAATGGGGATACCCAATTATTGTACAACAATTTATTACTGGTAACGAAATTAATATTGCAGTTTTAGGTGATGGAAAAGGAAATGCTACCAGCATTATTCCAATGAAAAAATTATACATTACTGATAAAGGAAAAGCCTGGGCTGGCATTACTTTAGAAGATGATACCCTCATTGCATTAGCTAAAAAATTTGTACAAGCAACCAATTGGAAAGGTGGCTGTGAATTAGAAATAATGCGAACCAATGAAGGTGTGCCTTACATTATGGAAATAAATCCTCGTTTTCCTGCATGGATTTATTTAACGGCTGCTGCTGGCCAAAACCAACCTGCATCTTTAGCAAAAATGGCTTTAGGGGATGACGTACATCCATTTACAGATTATGAAGTAGGCAAAATTTTTATTCGCTATTCATGGGATCACATTACAGATGTAAAAGAGTTTCAACAAATAAGTGGGTTTGGAGAGTTGTAACCACAAAATCACAACGGCACAGCGTTTCACAACGTTGTGCATCGACTATGTTGTAAAATCGTTGTGGTTCAAAAAGTTCAGTAAAGAGCAAAACGTTGAAGAGTGCCCTGCTAAAGCAGGATTTATAAACGACGCAACGAAATTTAAATAGTAGTACAACAGTTTGTAACAACAATAAAAAATTAAACATAATGACCATGCAAAAATTAAGATACGAAAGTCCAAACATTCAAAAAATGAATGCAGGTTTAATGAACAAATTTGGTACTCGTACTGAGTACGAAGCAGTAAAACAAATTGATGGTGTTTCTGTAAAAAGTATAATTGAACAATATGGTTCGCCAGTGTTTGTGATTAGTGAAAGAACCATTCGAAGAACGTATCAAAATGCAGTTCGAGCATTTAAAACACGTTATCCAAAAGTGCAGTTTGCATGGAGTTATAAAACCAACTACATCAATGCGGTTTGCAAAATTTTTCACCAAGAAGGTAGTTGGGGCGAAGTGGTGAGTGGCTTTGAATACAACAAAGCATTGGGCAATGGTGTGCCAGGCAATAAAATAATTTTTAATGGTCCAGAAAAATCAACAGAAGAGTTAACACTTGCTATTAACAATGATTCATTAATTCATATAGATCATTTTGAAGAGTTGTATCAATTGGTTGACTTAGCAGATACGTTGAATAAAAAACCTCGTGTAGCCATTCGTGTAAACATGGATACTGGCATTTACCCTATGTGGGATAGGTTTGGATTTAATTACGAAAATGGTCAGGCTTGGAGTGCCATGAACAAAATTGTAGCTTCTGGTAAATTGCAATTAACAGGTTTGCATTGTCATATTGGAACGTTTATGCTAAGCACAGAAGCGTATGCTATTGCAGTAAGAAAATTGGGGGATTTAGCTTGGAATGCTAAAACACAATTAAACACCACTATTCAATATTTAGATTTAGGAGGAGGGTTGCCAAGTGCCAATAATTTACGTGGATCATATATGCCTGCAGCAGATATGATTCCTAGTGTTGATGAATTTGCAGAAGCTATTACCAACGCTTTGTATACTATTGGTTTTAGTAATGATGAACTACCTTTATTGATACTAGAAAGTGGAAGAGCCTTAATAGATGATGCTGGTTATTTGCTAGGAACAGTTTTAGCAAATAAAAGATTGAGTGATGGACGTAAAGCCACTATCATGGATTTTGGAGTGAACATTTTATTCACTGCCTTTTGGTACGAACATAAAATGAGTCCTGCACAAGATTTTTCACATCATACAGAAGATATGGTATTGTATGGCCCATTGTGTATGAATATTGATGTAGTTAGAAGTAGCATTAATATGCCATTACTTAATAGAGGAGATCACGTTGTTGTACATAAAGTGGGTGCTTATAATATGACACAATGGATGCAGTTTATACAAATGAGACCCAATGTAGTACTCATTGATGAAAAGGGAGAAACACATTTAATTAGAAAGGCCGAAACATTAGAGTACATTGAGCAAATGGAAGTTTTACCTGAATATTTGAAAACAATTAATTTGTAAGTTTTACCACAAAGCACACAAAGAAACTGCACAAAATTCACTAATTTTTTTATATACTTTATGAAAAAACATAGTAGCTTTTGTAGTTAAATAAAAATGGAAATTGAAATTAACTAATATCATATCATTCACTAAATACTTAGCAATTGCCATAATAAACAGTTATGGCATGTTGTTTTTTTCTAAAAATAAATTCTTTGCATTACTCATTTTAATAGTTTCTTTTTTCTCTCCATTTGCCGGGGCAAGTAGTTTAGTTGCAGTAACTGTAGCTATTTTGGCTGCATTGGCATTGGGCTTTGGTAAAGAACAAGTGCAAAATGGATTACTTACTTATAGTGTAGTTTTATTTGGATTGGGCTTTGGAACTAATTTTGAATTTGGTGCTGCATTTGCTTCTTTACTAGTAATTGGTGCAGTATTAACATTGTTTATTTCAACTGTATTAAATGCCATTTTAAATAAAAGAGGTTTACCAGCTTTATCACTAGCATTTATCATTAGCACATCATTATTAATTTTTGCTTCTAAAAGTTTTACTGGAATTGGTTTAACGCACAGGCATATTTATTGGTACAATGAAATGTATTCGTTAGGTGGAAATACTTTGGTTGATGCAATTCAAAAAATAGAAAATTGGTCAATTCCAGAAATTGTAGCTGGCTTTTTTAAAAGCATGAGTGCTATTTTATTTCAAGTAAATATTGCATCTGGAATTATTTTATCCATTGGGTTAATCATTTACTCTCGAATAGCTTTTATACTCATGGTATTTGGCTATGCAGTTGCTATTTTCTTTGGATTTGTAATGGGTGGATTTCATCAAATTGATATGAGCTATTACAACATGGGAACAAATTTTATGTTGGTAGCAATAGCATTGGGAGGGTTTTATTT
>JAGOUF010000252.1 GCA_018061385.1 Chitinophagaceae bacterium
ATCTACTCCCGATAAATAAAATGCAAAATCGGGTTTAAAATTTTGCAAAATACTTAATAGATTTTCTTGCAATAATTCTAAATACTCAACATCAGTAATTCCATCTTTTAAAGGAATATCTACATCACTTTTTTCTTTGTGAAAAGGGTAGTTGTGAGCACCATGCATACTAAAGGTAAAAACGTTTTTATTGTGTTCAAATAACTTGGCAGTTCCATTGCCTTGATGCACATCTAAATCTATAATTAATATTTTAGTAGCCAATTGTTTTTGCAATAAATAATTTGCTGCAATGGCCATATCGTTCAACAAGCAAAAGCCTTCGCCTCTATCTGCAAATGCATGGTGTGTGCCTCCTGCAACATTCATAGCTGCTCCATGTTGCAAAGCATGTAAGCAACAATCTATTGTTCCTTGTGCAATAATTAATTCACGTTGTGTTAATTGTGGCGATTGAGGAAAACCAATTTTTCTTTGTTCCGATGCAGATAAAGTTTGGTGCATTAATTTATGAACATAATCGGCATTGTGTGTTTGTAAAACTGTTTCTAAATTACAAATGGTTGGAGAAAATAAATGCTCTTGTGTTATACTTCCTTCATGCAATAATTGAGCTGGAATGAGTTCGTATTTTAACATGGGAAAACGATGTCCTTCAGGCAATGGATGAGCATAAATATTTGTGTAAGCAATGTACAACATGCTGCAAGTTGAATTTATATTTTAACAATGCCATCGTTTACTATTGCAAAAACTACATCTTCCCTTTTAGGTTTAATGTTTGCTAAACCAGTAAACTTACTAAATGCAGGCAATACTGTAAATTGAGGCGTACAGTAAAAACAAGGGAAACGCAAATTTTGTTTACCCATTCCTTTTAATTGAATACCTGGATGAATGTGACCTGAAAAATAGTAATTCTGTTTATTAGTCGTTAAATCAATATCATTTAAATCATGAATAAAATTAAATGGAGCTAAATACAATGATTGGTGAACTTGAATATTTGCTTCTTGATACCAACTATTGGGCAAAATATCATGATTGCCTTTAACTAAACTAAAATTGAATTGTGGAAATTGGTTTCTCCATTGTAAAAAAATATCTGTTTCATTGTTTGCATAACTATGAAACAAATCTCCTACAACAATGAGTTGTTTTGCTTTATGAAAGGTAATAATGTGGAGTAGTCTTTGCAATTCTTCTTTTAATAAATTAGAAGGAACTGCAATACCATGTTTTCTAAAATGACCAGTTTTGCCAATATGAACATCCGATAAAATAATGGCTTTTGCTTCTTCCCAAAAAATATATCTTAAACCACAAAACCACAATTGTTGTTGCTGAATAACATGTAAAAAAGGTGCTTGCAAAATAAACTGGACGTGTGTGTATAGAATGAAATAAATAGCTTTTATGGCTTAGTTGTACTAGTTAAAGCTGTTGAATAAGCAGTATCTTTTTTTATGATTTCTTTTAATTGTTTGGCCCATGCAGAAATAGTAGCTCTCTGTTCATCGCTTAAATTGCTTTCTGAATTGTACCAACGATAAGCTTGCAAAGGCATACGATTGTTTTGCATTGCTAAATCAATATCTTCTAACTTTTCAATGGCTTCTTCTTTTTTATAATTTCCAAATTCTGAAAAGTTCAAATGCTTTTTACCTTTGGTTACTTTACTTTCCATGTACCAACCAAATGGTTGAATATTGATTACAAATGGATAATCTGTATTGTTGCTATGGCAATCATAGCATGTTGTAGACAATAAGTTTTCTATACTATCTGGTAGTTTATATAAATTGGTTAGTTCTGATTTTAAATTCTCTGTTGAATTGTTTCTATCTGGTTGAAACAATTGAATTATAGCAAACAGCACCAATAAAAAATAAAATATTTTCTTTGCCATGCGTTAAATTTCGGGAAAAGATGTTTGATACAAAAATCATTTTTCTAACAGTTGTTGCATACGTTTAATTCTATCTTCCAATTTTTCAGACGAAAGGTTGTTTCTATTCAATCCATCCACTACAATAGGAAAGGAGAGAGGCGTTAATTTATTCGGAAAAGTGAGTACAATTTTGCTATTATACATTCGTTGTAACCCTTGCCTTAAGCGTACTTCATCCATTTGTTGCTCCAATACTTCTTGATAGGCTTGTTTCAATAAAATATTGTTTGCATCGTACTCTTCAAACACTTTAAAAAGCAATGATGCCGATGATTGTAAATGTTTTGCTTTTTTATGCTCTCCTGGCATTCCTTGAAAAATTAAACCCCCAATAACTGCAATATCTCTAAATTTTCGTTTTGCCATTTCGGTATTGTTCATACTTTTTTGAATATCAAATAGCAAATTATCAACTGTAAATAAATCCTGTACGTTGCTATCATCAACAGGTATTGGTTGATCGCTCAGTAACTCAAATCCATAATCGTTCATTGCAATTGAAAAAGTAATGGGCATTATTTTACTAATACGATGTGCAATAATTGCACTCATGGCTTCATGCACCTGCCTGCCTTCAAAAGGATAAATGAGCAAATGAAAACCATCTTTTGTTTCAATTTGCTCAACCAACAATTCATTATTTTTTGGAATATGAGATAGTTGAGCTTGCACTTCAAATAAGGGTTTCAAAGCAACTATTTCTGGCAATAAAGTGGTTGATGTTGTATTTTCTTTTGGAGTAATATAATTGGCAATTTCGTTGAACGTATTTCTAAGTACCAAACCTAAATTGGCTGTTAAACTCATTCTTCCACCCATCCAACTTGGCACAATCGATTTTTTAGAAGATGATTTTTTAACCAACACATCCATTTCTTTAATCATTACCAATTCTACATTTCTTCCTGCTAAAGTAAACGTATCGCCAATTTCTAAACGACTGATAAACCATTCCTCAATTACACCAATATAACCCCCACTTATAAATTTTACTTTCATCATTGAATCACTAACAATTGTACCAATGTGCATTCGATGACGCATGGCTAAACGCCTATTTTCAATTTTATAAAGTCCGTTTATAAGTTCAACTTTTTTATAATCATTGTATTGTTGTAAGGCTTTTCCTCCCATTTTAATGTGTAGCAAAATTTCTTGCCATTCATTTTCTGTAATTTCTTGAAAGCAAAAGGTGCTTTTAATTTCTTCAAAAGTACTTTTGGCATTAAATCCATCGCCAACTGCTAAAGTGCATAAGTATTGAATTAGCACATCAAAACAAAGACTCAATGGAGCTTTACTTTCAATTTCTTGCAGTTGAATGGCTTTTGTTAATGCAGCAGCTTCTACCAATTCTAGTGAATTGGTAGGCAAAAAATAAATGATACTAATTGCACCTGGATGATGTCCACTTCTTCCTGCTCTTTGCAAAAAACGACCAACACCTTTTGGTGATCCAACTTGTATAACTGTATCAACAGGACGGAAGTCAACTCCCAAATCTAAACTGGCAGTACAAACTACAGCTTTCAATTTTTGAGTATGCAAAGCTTCTTCTACCCATAAACGCAATGCAGGTTCTATACTTCCATGATGCAATGCTATTGCACCAGCCAATTGAGGAGCAATATTTAATATTGTTTGATACCAGATTTCACTCATTCCTCTGGTATTAATAAACACTAAAGTGGTATTGCTTTGTTCAATAATTGGAATAATATTTTCGGCCATTTTAATGCCTAAATGCCCAGCCCAAGGATATTTTTCAATTTCATTGGGAATTATAGGAATAACTTTTATTTGTTTATTGAGCAACGCTTTTACAATAATGCCTTCTTTTTTTAATGGAGCCAATAGCACATTTTTGGCTTCTTCTAAATTGCCAATTGTTGCAGAAATTCCCCAAACAGAAATATTTGAATTTGATGAATTTTTTTGTTGATGAATACCAACAATTCTACTAATGGCCAACTCCACTTGTACACCACGTTTACTTCCTAACAGTTCGTGCCATTCATCAACTGCAATTGTTTGTATATTTTTAAATGTTGCACTAGTGTTTTTTTGTGCAAGCAATAGTTGCAGACTTTCGGGTGTTATAATTAATATTTCGGGTAACTGTTTTTTTTGTTTTTGTCTTTCTGCTGTTGTTGTATCGCCATTTCTTATACCAACTTTCCAAGATAAATTTAATTCGGCAATTGCTTCTTCCATTGCTCTACCAATATCTTTTGCCAATGCTCTTAATGGTGTAATCCATAACAATTGTAAACCATTGTTTTGCTTTTGCTGAAAATTATTTGGATGTTGATTGATGAACTGTATAACACTACCTAAGAAAACTGAAAATGTTTTGCCACAGCCTGTTGGGGCATTTACTAAGCCACTATTTTGCTCAAGAATATGTTGCCAAGTTTGTACTTGAAATTCAAATGGAGTATAACCTTTGGTAGTTAACCATTTTGTAATTACTGAATATCCTTTACTTGCTTGTAGCATACTGCAAAATAGTTGCTAATTAACAAACAAGTGTAGCTTTACAAAG
>JAGOUF010000253.1 GCA_018061385.1 Chitinophagaceae bacterium
TCCAATTACAATTTCTTCCTCAGGATATTTTTGATAAATTTCATCTATTCTTTTAAAATCTTTTCTATGCCAACTAATAAAATCTTCGCCCAATAATGGCACTTTAGTACGAATAAAAGTAAAATATTTTTCTACAGTTTTCCATTGTATGGTATACGGTGGAGCATCATTTTCTTTGCTGCCTTTATACAATTTAAAGTTGTTCATTTCTTCATAATGCACTTTGTACCAGCTATAAAATTGTTGTACCTTTTGTATCAATATTTTAGAATTATTTACCTGTGCCGTTGCAGTATTAACACTTACAATAAGTGTCAATAAAATAATTATCGTAAGATTTTTTTTCATTAAGCTACATTAGTTTTTTAATTCTTTTGCAGAAGTATTCCAACTGCTTAAAATATTGCCTTTACCATCAATAAACTCTACTTTTAAAGTTCTGTTTTCTAAACTTCCCTCTAAAGTAATTCTTGAATAGTTTTGAATATTGTCTATTCCTGCAACACGAAAAGGATTGTTCTTTTCTGCACCTCCAAACTTATGAGAACCTGACGTAAGTGGTGATGACGTAACATCGTACAAAGGATATGTTCCTTTTCTATCAATTTTAATTACTTCGCTGTGGTGTCTATCACCTGTAAAAAATAAAATACCATTTAATTTGTTATCATTAATAAACTGCATGAGTTCATTGTACTCTTTTGGAAAATGAACAAAACAATCCCAAGGACTCACAGGATTTAATACTTGACTGCCAGTAGCAATAATTCTAAAACTAATATTCTTGTTGGTAGAGCTTTGTAACAAGGCATTTTTCAACCATTCTAATTGTTGTTTACCAAACATTTCTTTGGCTTCGTTAATTTGTCCATTAATGCTATCAGCCATATTATCGTTGCTTCTAAACCAACGATCATCTAACATAAAAACATCCACATCGTTCCAAGTAAATTTGGTATAAATAGCTTGATTGTTTTCGCCATAACTTGGGTTTGCCCAAAAGTGTTGAAATGCTTTTCTGCTGGTTTCTTTAAAAGGATAACTTTTATCGCCATCGTTCCAACCATAATCATGATCATCCCAAATGGCATAATGTGGCATAGCCTTAAACAAGTTTGTATAAAATGGTTTTCTTCTATCGGATGATGGACGATTGAACAAACCCCATTCGCTGTAATAATCAATTTCTCTAGTGTACCAATTATCGCCCAACCAAAGCATAAAATCAGATTTTTCTTTTGCCATGGTTTCAAAAATGGTACTGTCTTGCCCATAAGGTTTTCCAGGTCTATCAAACTCAGGATTGTTTATATATGTACAACTGCCTGTTAAAAAAGAAAACTTTGGAGGATCTTTACGCCATTGCCATAATTCCTGAGTTTTAAAATTACCTGACGCAAGTTGCTTGCTTGTTCCAACCATACTCAATTGGTAGGAGTATTGTGTACCTGGCATTAAATTGCCAATTTGAAAAACCAACTTACTAAATCCGTGTATTGTTGTTGGCGAAGCCCTTAAAGTTTGCATTGAACTTCTAAAATTTTTCACATCCCAACAACTGAGTTGATATTTATTTACAGTATCGTTTACCTCGAACCAAATTGAAGTTGTTCTAAACTCTGTGTGGCCTAACATGGGTCCTGAAACAATTTGTGCTTGAATGTTGCATACAAAGAGTAAATAAAAAGGTAGCATGTAAAACTTCATAGTAACTTTTTTTGTGTACTGCAAGTTACGTTTTGCAGCATTGCAAAAACATGAATTTAACGCTTAAATTAATGTTGGTCGAAAGACACAACATTGGCGAAGAATATGTAGAATGAATGCTTTTTCTCTCTCTTGTTAGAAAAGAAAACCAGCTCTTCGAAACGTCCTCGTTTCGTAAGTAATATTCTGTTGTTGTAGCAACAAATTGCATAAAAAATTTATAATTCAAACAAAAAGCCCTTTCGATTAATCGAAAGGGCTTTGAAAAATATACTTTATTTTATTAACTGCAACCACCTTGTGTACCACAGTTTAAGCATTTGTAACAAGTGCCACTACGTACTGTAATGTGTCCACAAGTTGAACAAGCAGGAGCATCGCCTTGCATTTGTTTAGCATAACTGTTTACAGCATCCATTGTAGATTCTGATTTAACAGCAGCCACTCTTTGTAGTTTTTGAGGTGCTGGCGTTGCTGTTGTATTGCTTGATGCAATTGGTGCAGTTACATGTACACTACTTAATTCGGGAGATCCAATTAAGCTTACTTCATCATCGCCTAAATTGCCCACTTCAGGTTTGTCTAAAACATGCACTAAATCTGTTCTTCCCAAATATTCATAAGCCAATGCTCTAAATACAAAATCAACTAATGAGGTGGTTGTTTTAATATTTGGATGATCTACCATTCCAGCTGGTTCAAAACGAGTGAACACAAACTTTTCAACAAACTCTTCTAATGGAACGCCGTATTGTAAGCCAACAGAAACAGCTATTGCAAAACAGTTCATTAAACTACGAACAGTCGATCCCTCTTTAGCTAAATCGATAAATATTTCACCTAAAGTACTATCGCTGTATTCGCCAGTTCTTAAGAAAATAACTTGGCCATTAATTTTTGCTTTTTGAGTAAACCCTCTACGTTTTGCAGGCAATGATTTACGCTCAACAATTTTAGATAATTGACGTTTTAATTTAGTATCAGACGAAGCAGTCATTCTTCTGTTTACTTCATCTAATAAATCTTCAACACTCAACTTTGTCAAGTCAACAATATTGCTTTCTTCTAAACTTGCAGTTGTAGTTGCTTCAGTAGCAGTTTCTACACTTGCGTCATCTGTCTTCTTTTTCTTATCACTCTTAGTACTCAATGGTTGAGATAATTTAGAACCATCTCTATACAAAGCATTTGCTTTTAAACCCATTTCCCAACTTAATTTGTAACAATCTGCAATTTCTTCAACACTTGCTTCGTGTGGTAGATTAATGGTTTTAGAAATAGCACCACTTAAGAATGGTTGACAAGCAGCCATCATTCTAATATGCCCATGAGCATGAATAAAACGTTCACCTTTTTTACCACATTTATTGGCACAATCAAAAACCGATAAATGCTCGTCTTTTAGATATGGAGCACCTTCTACAGTCATTGTACCACAGATATAATCATTGGCTGCAGCAATTTCATCTTCTGTAAAACCTAAGCCTTCTAACATATTAAAACCCCAATTGCTGTATTGTTCCTCTGTAAAACCTAAACGTTGCAAAGTTGCATCGCCTAAGCTAAAACGGTTAAAGATGAAACCAATTTCAAAAGCAGCTTTAGCAGCAGCATTTAATTTAGCAATTTCTTCGGCAGTAAATCCTTTTGCACTTAATGTTTGATTGTTGATGAAAGGTGCACCTTCAAAACTTGCAGAACCTACTGCATATTTCTCAATAGTATCTATTTCTTTTTGGCTATAACCCAATGTTTTCAATGCATTTGGTACAGCTCCATTGATTATTTTAAAATATCCGCCACCAGATAATTTTTTAAACTTCACTAAAGCAAAATCTGGTTCAACACCTGTTGTATCACAATCCATTACCAAACCAATGGTTCCTGTTGGAGCAATTACAGTAGTTTGTGCGTTTCTATAACCATATTTTTCACCCATTTGTACTGCATCGTCCCATGCTTTTGTTGCAGATTTAAGCAATGCATCTGGACAGTATTGAGCTTTAATACCTTGTGGTTTAATTTGCAAACCTTCGTAAGCTTCATTGGCATCGTAAGCAGCTGCACGATGGTTACGCATTACACGTAACATATCGTTTTTATTGTCTTCGTACTTATCAAATGCTCCTAAGAAAGAAGCCATTTCTGCTGAAGTTTTGTAAGCTACTCCCGTCATAATTGCACTTACAGCACCAGCAATTCCTCTTGCTTCTTCACTATCGTAAGCAATACCACTAATCATTAAAATTGTGCCTAAGTTGGCAAAACCTAAACCTAAAGTTCTATAATCATAACTTAATTGTGCAACTTCTTTGCTTGGAAACTGAGCCATTAAAACAGACACTTCTAAAACAACTGTCCATAAACGGCTGATATATTCTAACCCTTCAACATCAATTTGATTGGTTTCTTCGTTAAAGAATTTTCTTAAATTGATAGAAGCCAAATTACAAGCTGTATTGTCTAAGAACATGTATTCACTACATGGGTTAGAAGCATTGATTCTTCCACCTTGAGGGCAAGTGTGCCACTCGTTAATCGTAGTATCATATTGTGTACCAGGGTCAGCACATCTCCATGCAGCATAAGCAACTTTATTCCAAACTTCACGAGCAGGGATTTTTTTCATTACTCTACCATCAGTTCTTGCTTTCAACTCCCAATCACCATCTTCTTCCAATACTTTAAAAAACTCATTCGGAATACGGATTGAATTATTACTGTTTTGTCCTGCAACAGTTGCATATGCTTCTCCTTCGTAACCATTGTCATATCCTGCAGCAA
>JAGOUF010000254.1 GCA_018061385.1 Chitinophagaceae bacterium
TTTATTCCACAGCAATAAAATACCCAATATTATTTCTACGAAACCTGCTATTGCATTAAATATATGAGCATAGCTTTTTAAATATGGCGGAAAGAAAGGAACATAAAATAAAGGGTTTATAAAGTGATAACTGCCTGCCAAAACATATGCAAGCACCATTATATAAAGCATAATTTTTTTCATTGGATTGTGCTGTTATTATTTTTTATATTGCTTTAAACCTAAAACAAGTATAGTTCAATTTTAATTTTTACTGCTTACTTATCTGTTTTTTGTACTTTTTAAGGGTGTTTACACAAGCTATTTAGCTTACAAAAACAAAAAAATAGGTAAAAAGCACAGTCATTTTCCAGTATTCTATGTGTTAAATTCAGTATATACTGCTTGGCAAATGCACAAAATCACATTAAAACCTTACCTTCGCCGCCAGAAAAAAGCTGCCACTCTTTTTACTGAGAGATTTTGGCAGCATTTATTTTTAAACTAAATACTCCTCTGGAGTTCGTTAAAAGGTTTTATGGAAATACGCAACATTGCCATTATTGCACACGTAGATCATGGCAAAACAACTTTAGTGGACAGAATTTTACAAACCACTAAAGTATTTAGAGACAATCAGGAAACTGGTGAGTTAATAATGGATAGTAATGATCTTGAAAGAGAACGAGGTATTACCATTTTTAGTAAAAATGCTGCAGTAACTTATAACGGTATAAAAATTAATGTAATTGATACCCCGGGCCATAGTGATTTTGGTGGTGAAGTAGAACGTGTATTAAAAATGGCAGATGGTGTAATTTTATTGGTTGATGCCTTTGAAGGACCAATGCCTCAAACTCGTTTTGTATTACAAAAAGCGTTGCATTTAAATTTACACCCAATTGTGGTTATTAATAAAGTTGATAAACCCAATTGTCGTCCTGATGAAGTGCATGATGCAGTATTTGAATTATTTTTTAATCTAGATGCAACAGAAGAACAATTGAATTTTCCTACTTTTTATGGTAGTGGTAAAAATGGTTGGTTCAACGATAGCTTAACTCAAACAGAAGATATTCTTCCTTTAATGGATGGTATTTTAAAATATGTTCCTCAGCCAAAAGTTAATGAAGGTGCATTGCAAATGCAAATTACTTCATTAGATTATTCATCTTTTTTAGGTCGTATTGCTATTGGTAAAGTAACAAGAGGTAGCATTAAAGAAAATCAACAAATTGCATTGGTTCAAGCCGATGGTTCAATTAAAAAGAGCCGTGTAAAAGAATTGTATGTGTTTGAAGGAATGGGTAAGCGTAAAGTACAAGAGGTTTTAAGTGGCGATTTATGTGCTGTTGTAGGATTGGAAGAATTTGGAATTGGTGATACAATTTGTGATACTGAAAACCCAGAAGGTTTACCAATTATTAGTGTTGATGAGCCTACTATGAGTATGACTTTCAGCATTAACAACTCACCATTTTTTGGTAAAGATGGCAAGTTTGTTACATCTCGTCACTTACGTGATAGATTGATGAAAGAAACTGAGAAAAACTTAGCCTTACGTATAGAAGATACGGATAGTGCTGATAGCTTCTTAGTATTTGGGCGTGGTATTTTGCATTTAGGTGTATTGGTAGAAACCATGCGTAGAGAAGGTTATGAATTAACAGTTGGTAACCCTCAAGTATTGGTAAAAGAGTTATTGGGCAAAAAACATGAGCCTTTTGAAATATTGGTGGTAGATGTTCCAAGTGAATTTAGTGGTAAAGTAATTGACCTTGTAACACAACGTAAAGGTGAAATGTTGGTAATGGAAAGTAAGGGTGATATGCAACATTTAGAGTTTGATATTCCTTCTCGTGGGTTAATTGGTTTACGTTCTCAAATGCTTACTGGTACTGCAGGTGAAGCTGTTATGGCTCATCGTTTTAATGAGTACAAACCTTGGAAAGGACCAATTCCTGGAAGAAGCAACGGTGTTTTGGTTTCTAAATTTGGTGGAGTAACAACTGCTTACTCAATTGATAAATTACAAGATAGAGGTAGATTTTTTATAGAGCCAACTGATGAAGTTTATGCAGGTCAAATTATTGCTGAGCATATTAAGCCAGGAGATTTGAATGTAAACGCTGTGGAAATGAAAAAATTAACCAATCACCGTGCTAGTGGAAGCGATGACAGTGTACGAATTACTCCAAAAATTCAAATGACTTTAGAAGAATGTATGGAATATATTCAACAAGATGAGTGTATTGAAGTAACACCTAAAAACATTAGAATGCGTAAAACCGTTTTAGATGAAAATGATAGAAATAAATTAAGTAAAAGTATGAAAGCAGAAGTAGCTTAATTACTTTATATCACTCATAAAAAATAGCCTGCAATTGTAATTGCAGGCTATTTTTTTGTAGCAATATTTGATTGATATATTGTTAGATACCAAGCATTGGAGTTTTGCAAATATTGAACGTAGATTCATGTTCTGTATGAAAAACACTATGACAATTTTTTTAGAGAAACAATTACTTTAGTTTACTTAAACCCTCTAAACAAGAAGCATCTGCTGGCCTGTTTAATAATGCTTTATTGAAAACCATTTTAGCATCGTTATTTTTTCCCATGTTTAAATAACTCCAACCCAACATGTGATTCCCATCGTAATCAAAAGGATAAAGGTTTACGATTTTTTCAAAATATTTGGCAGCTTGCTCATATTTTTTTCTGTTGTATTGTATTGTACCTGCCCAATAATTTGCAGTGTAATTTTGAGCATCTACTTTTAAAACGTCTTCATAGAGTTGTAATACTTTGTCCCAACTTTCTAATGAACTCAAAGGCTTTACCAAACCTAATTTAGCTTCAACGGCATACGGTTTTAATATTGTTGCCTTTTGATAAAAAGTTTGCGATTGAGTATAGTTTTTGTTCATGTAGTTTAACCAACCTAAACGCAAATTAATTTCATAACTATCGGCTTCATACACTTTATTTAAAATGGCAATTGCTTCTCCATACAACTTGTTATACTCTTGCGTATAACTGTCTTTAAATGCCTTTTGAATTGTAGCATCACTTTGTGCAAATACACTACTACTAAAAAGTAAAATAGCTACTAATACGATTTGTTTTTTTAAAATTTCCATGATAAACCTCCTGTGATTGAATGTTGATTAAATGTTGTTGTTCTTTTATATAGCTCTCGTTGTTCGAAAGTGTAACCAAGTTGTGCAATACATTTTTTATTAAGCGATAGATAGCCTGTAATCCCTCCTTTAAATTTATTGGCATCAATTGCATTGTATAAATAAAGTGCATCATTTTCTGCTAAATTTTTAAACATGCCTAAAGTGGCATTTCCTTCAATCCAAAAATTTTTTAAAATTTTTGTGCCAATAACTTGCTTGAAATTAGTGCCAGATGTTTCATTTTGTCTTATATAAATAGTCGAAAAACCGTACACGTTTAAATTGCCCAATGGGTATAAAGCCAATTGAATATTAAGTTGTTTAAATGCTGCATTGGTTACTGTTCCAAAAATTAGATCTCCTTGAACGGTAAAATAATTTGAATTGTATTTTATGCCAAGCATACCCAAATGATTGTTATACATTAAATTATTAAAAGGGGTATAAACAAAATGGTATACACCTTTTACTTGCCATTTTTTAGTTAGGTTTATTGTTAGTTTGTTATAGTATTCAAACTGGTTAATGTTTATGTTATTGCTATTAGGCACAACATTGTTTAGCAATGGTTCTCTAATGGTTTGCTGATATGAAGCAACTGATTGTAACATGTAAATATTCCATCTAAAACGATTGCCTAAATCAACTCTTGCATAAGTTGGGTTTTCTCTTTCGTGAATATCTGTTTGTTTAACACTTAACTCAACTCCAACTTCTGTAAATGCCATTTTTTTAAGTTGCTCTTTTTCTATTACTTCTTTCGATAGGTATTTTACATGAGTAGTTGCTAACTCTGTTTGGTTTAAATATTTTCTACTTAAATAAATGTAATAGTGAGCTGTACTATTATAAGAATCGTTTTTTAAAACCTGTTCGTATTGTTTGATTGCTTCACTAAAATTATTTAACATAAAAGAGGCGTAACCCAAACGTAATCTTAGTATTGTAAAATCTTGCCCTTGAGCAATAGCTTGTTTACCATAAACCAATAACTCTTTCCAAGAGCTTTGTTCGTATAGAGTATAACTCTTTGTATTTACTTCATCATACGAGTAAGCATTTTGAGCTTGCATTTGTATGGCTAGTGAAATACAAACAAATAAAGCTATCGTTTTTAAATACTGCATGTTGCTTGTATAGTTTGATTATTGGTTTGTATAATAAAAGAACTTAGCTGCCCATTTTTAATGTTTACTATAGCGGTTGATTGTTGTTTATTCTTACCAAATAATTCCAAAATTTTTATACTAGTGAAGGATATGTTGCCACTATTTAATAAACCATCATCTTGTTTTAATTCACTTTCAAAACGCATACGAATGA
>JAGOUF010000255.1 GCA_018061385.1 Chitinophagaceae bacterium
CAGCTTACGCAAAATTTAGTGTACAAAAAAGATTCTGTTGCTTTATACGATGAGTTATTTAGATTACAAAAGAAAGATGGAAAAGTAATTAAAGAATACAATTATCCTGTTTACTTTAGAAACAATCAGCAAAATAATACACTTTCAGAAGGCAATAGTATTAGTGTTTGGAGTACCAACCTAAGCCAAAGTATAAATCCTGGTTGGGTAATATTGTTAACCCCATTGATTGTTGCATTTTTTACTTTTTTAAGAGGAAAAGGCAGAGAGCCAAGTACTCCAACTAAAATTGCATTTGGGCTGTTTATATCGGCACTCTCTGTTTTAATTATGGTTGCTGCAGTTAATGCAGGCAACAATGGCACAGAGAAAGTGAGTGTTTGGTGGCTAATGGGATGTTATGGCGTAATCACAGTTGGAGAACTTTTGCTTAGCCCAATGGGGTTATCATTGGTTTCTAAATTAAGCCCTGTACGTATTACTTCGTTAATGATGGGAGGTTGGTTTTTGGCTACTTCTATTGGCAATAAGCTTTCAGGTATTTTAGCCAGTATGTGGGATACGTATGAGGACAAAGCCAACTTCTTTTGGTTGAATTTTACGTTACTTATGGCGGCTGCAATTATGTTGTTTTTAATGTTAAAAAACTTAAATAAAATTATGAAAGAAAGAGGTATTAATTAACCATTTCAATTATCTCTATAAAAGAAAAAATAATCCTCTATCGGCTATAACTTTTTTTCCTTAACTTGTAGCCAACGAAAATGCTTGCTGTAAAAAACAGTCAAGCATTTTTTTATCAACCAAACTCAATTTTCTGTGCTTATGAATACAGCAGCATTATTTAAGCAATATGCACCTTCAAAAGATATTTATGACGAAATGAGTAGCTCATCTGGCATTAGAAGCCAGTATGCAAAAGTGGTAGAAGTTTTACAAACATTTTCTATTGAAGAGTTACTACAAAAAGATCGCTTGGCTGGAGAATTATTCATGAACCAAGGAATCACTTTTACTGTATATAGCGACAATAAAGGCATTGAAAGAATTTTCCCCTTCGACATTATTCCACGTATTCTCACCTCGGCAGAATGGGCTCATATTGAAGCTGGTATTAAGCAACGCTTAAAAGCACTCAACTTATTTTTAAAAGATATTTACAACGACCAACAAATATTAAAAGAGGGTGTTGTACCTGCTAGTTTAATTGCATCTTGCCCACATTATACCAGAGAAATATTTGGCATTAAAGTACCTTATGATATTTATTTACATATTAGTGGTATTGATTTAATTAGAGGAGATGATGGTACATTTTATATTCTTGAAGACAACTTAAGAACACCAAGCGGTGTAAGTTATATGTTGGAAAATAGAGAAGTTACCAAACGTATTTTTCCTGAAATGTTTAACGACAATAAGGTAAAAATGGTAAACAATTATCCATTGCATTTACACCAAATTTTATTGCAATTGGCCCCTCAACAATTGGCACAACCAACTGCTGTAATACTTACACCAGGTATATTTAATTCGGCGTATTACGAGCATACTTTTTTAGCCAGGCAAATGGGAATTCCTTTGGTTGAAGGAAGAGATTTATTGGTAGATAATCATAAAGTGTACATGAAAACAACCAATGGCTTACAACAAGTACATGTTATTTATAGAAGAGTTGATGATGATTATTTAGATCCTTTAGTTTTTAAATCGAACAGTGCATTGGGTGTTCCAGGTTTGGTTGGTGCTTATAGAAAAGGCAATGTGGCTATTGTAAATGCAATGGGCAATGGCGTTGCCGATGATAAAGCTGTGTACAATTATGTACCTGCAATGATTAAATATTATTTAAACGAATACCCCATTTTACCCAACGTACCAACTTATGAACTAAGCGATAAAGATGCAAGACAATTTGTGTTTGAAAACATTCATAAAATGGTTATTAAACATACCAACCAAAGTGGTGGCTATGGTATGTTAATGGGTAATAGTGCCAACGAAGAAACAATCGATGAATTTAAAATTGCTGTTGAAGCCGACCCAAGAAGCTTTATTGCACAACCAATTATTAAGCTCTCAACTGTGCCATGTTTTATTAATGGCAAAGTTGTAGCTAGGCATGTAGACTTGCGTCCTTATGCTTTATGTGGACCATCAGGTATTCAAATTGTACCAGGTGGTTTAACACGTGTTGCTTTAAAAGAAGGTTCATTGGTGGTAAACTCATCGCAAGGTGGAGGAAGCAAAGACACTTGGGTAATTGATTAATAAAGTTGGTTGATTGTTGTGTTCTTTTATTGAGTGAACAATAGAATAAATTTCAACTTCTGTTGCGTCGCACCCTTCAACAGAAGAATACAACTCAGCAATTTGAAATTCACAATAAAGTTCATGTTGTTGAAGAGTGCCCTGCTGTAGCAGGATTTATAAACGATGCCAATACAGCTAAATAGAATTAACCTAACTGGTAAATAAATATTTAGATTAAAAAAAATAAAACTGTTTAAATTTTTTAAATATGCTTAGTAGAATTGCTGATTCACTTTTTTGGTTAAATCGCTATATGGAACGTGGAGATGGTTTAATTAGAGGTGCAAAAACACATTATATTTTATATTTAGATAGAGGTATTAATCAAAACTTAAGCTGGCAACCAATGCTTGAATGTTTTACAAATGCACCCAATGATGAAGTGAGTGCTTTGAAATATGATACACAACAAACGTTAAATAAATTGTTGCTAGATATATCAAACAGCAACTCACTAAAAAACATAGTTGCTAAAGCCCGAGAAAATGCAAGAGGTGTTCAAGATCATATTACCAAAGAAGTTTGGGAACATGTAAACCAATTGTATCATAGTGTAAATAACTTATCTAACTTACAAAATACTGGCTTTGATGCCATAGCCACCATTGAATCTTTGGAGCAAGGTTGTATTTTGTACAATGGCGTATCTGATACTACGATGCCACGAGGTTTGGGTTGGAGTTTTATGAACTTAGGCAGATACATTGAACGTTGCATTTTAACCATTGAAATGACCAACAAGTATTTTGCTGCAAATGAATATGATCTTAATAATGAAAAAGATATTTTATTTTGGCGTCCGTTATTGTTGTCTTTAAGTGGTTACGAGTTACACTTAAAATCGTATAGAAGCAAGAAACACAATCACAATACATTGCATCAAGTATTGTTTAACGAAAACTTTACTAGAAGTGTAATTTATACATTAAAAAGAATTGATAAATATTATACCGATGCTATAAAAGACAATACAGTATCGGAAACAGAAGTATTATCAAAACAATTGGGTCGCTTAGTAAGTAAAATTGAATATGCTGATTTTGAGGCCTTAGATCAAAAAAGTTTACAAGAATTTTTATTATCCACCAGAAAAGAGTTAATTGCCTTCAGCAATGAATTGGCACAACAATTTTTCTCTTATTCTTAAACAAAAAAAGGAATGCCAGTTTTTACGATACATCACATTACAAAATACGAGTACGATAGACCCGTAAAAGAAAGTAGCAACGAAATAAAAATATATCCATATTTATGTAACGATCAAGAAATTTTACAACACGAAATACTAATTACTAGCAACCCCGATGTACATGTATTTACAGATTATTGGGGCAATAAAATTGGCTTATTTAATGTATTGGCACCACACAAAGAAATGGTGATTGATAGTAGATTGGTGATTAGAACAACGCAATCAAATCAGTTAAAAATTAACTTTCATAGCAATTGGCAAAGCCTAGAAAATACTGTAAAAAATAATTTATTGTATTTAGAGCTAAGTGATGCCGATACAATTAAAAGCCAATCTGCTATTAACACACTTATTGAAAGCCTCGATGTAACCAATAAAAGTATTGCTAGCACTGTAGAAGCTTGTAGCGAATTAATTTATAAACAGTTTAAATACATAAAAGGTATTACAACAATTGAAACAACGGTTGATGAAATATTGGAAGTAAGGGCAGGCGTTTGTCAAGATTTTGCTCATTTAATGTTGCAAATGTTACGAACCTTAAAAATACCTTCAAGGTATGTAAGTGGATACATTTGCCCCAATAAAAATGGCATGAGAGGAGAAGGTGCAACACATGCATGGATTGAAGCTTATATACCTGAATTTGGTTGGGCGGGTATAGACCCTACAAACAATGTGTGGGCAACCAACCACCACGTTAAACTGGCAGTTGGTAAAAACTTTGCAGATTGTAGCCCTGTAAAAGGAACATTTAAAGGCCCTGCAAAACAACTTTTATCTGTATATGTATCTGTAGGCTACGAAGATGGACAGGTATTTGAAGAAATTACCAATGTACCACTTCAAAAATTTGAAAAAGATACTGCTGATACCTTCTTTTTAGAAGATCCTTTAGAAAAGCAACAACAACAATAAAACAAAAAAGCCCTGAAAATTCAGGGCTTTTTTTATATGGCAAATATTTTTTAGTTTAA
>JAGOUF010000256.1 GCA_018061385.1 Chitinophagaceae bacterium
TGTTGATGCTGTTGTTTGTGCATCTCTTCCCCAACTTGTTGGGAAATTAAAAAATAATTCATCGAAAATGTTGTTCGCAACTCTTGGATTGTTTTTTACCAGTGTCATAACTTGTTGTTTTTTATTTTTAGTAATTTGATTTCGCGGATAGATTTTCAAATGGTGTACCAACCGAGTTATACAAGTCATTTTTGCTTTCGGGCTTCAATTTTTGAGACATAATGGCATTTTCGATTGCCGAAAAAAGTCAGCTTGTCTTGTTTTTATACATTTTATCTATTGCTAATTGTATTATTTTTGCATTTCAACTTAATAAAAACAATTTTTTATATGTATCCAGCAGAAATAGTGTTGCCAATGAAGGCAGAATTAATCGAAGAAGGTTTTGTAGAAATGCTTAATGCAACCGATGTAGAAACTACTTTAAAAAAAACTGGAACAACTTTAGTTGTTGTAAATTCAGTTTGTGGATGTGCAGCAGGCACTTGTCGTCCTGGGGTTGTAATGGCAGTAAATAATGCAACAAAACGTCCAGATGTTTTGGCAACAAGCTTTGCAGGATTTGATGTTGAAGCAGTACAAAAAGTAAGAGAGCATTTATTGCCTTTTCCTCCATCTTCACCAGCTATTGCTTTATTTAAAGATGGTCAGTTGGTAACAATGGTAGAACGTCACAATATCGAAGGACAAACAGCACAAGCAATTGCACAGCATTTAATAGCTGCCTTTGATAAACATTGTAATTAAGATTTTCATTTATATGGGTTAGTAAGTAGTAATCCCGTCAATTTCTATTGATGGGATTTTTTTATTTAATCCTATTCCAACAAAAATCAAGTTTATCACAAGTTGCTGTACGCCAACTTCAATTCATTTTTTCTAATTAACATTGCAGGTATAATTCATTATTATGTATCCTAATTTGTATTATTTCTTTAAAGATTTATTTGGAGTAGAGTGGCAAGGATTAAAAATTATTAACTCATTTGGTTTCTTTGTAGCAATGTCTTTTGTTGCTGGTGCTTGGGCTTTAGCAACAGAATTAAAACGCAAACAAAAGCAAGGATTGTTTTCGTTTACAGAAGAAAAAGTAACAGTGGGAGCACCTGCTTCTATTACAGATTTACTGGTTAATTTTTTGTTGGGTTTTTTAATGGGCTTTAAAATTATTGGTGGCTTTTTAATGGAAAATGCCTTTGAAGATCCACAACAATTTATTTTTTCTGGTCAAGGAAATTGGGCAATGGGTATTTTATTGGGTGCTTTTTTTGCTGGCCTAAAATGGTGGGAATTAAACAAACAAAAATTACCAAAACCCGAACAAAGAATTGCAAAAGTTTGGCCACACGATAGAGTAGGAGATTTAATTATTTATGCTGCAATATTTGGTTTTGCTGGAGCTAAATTGTTTGATATTTTAGAAGCTCCTAGTGCTTTTTTTGCTGCTTTGCAAGCAGTAAAAGATGGAAAGCAAGATGCAGGTTCTTTACTATTTAGTGGGTTAACTTTTTATGGAGGACTTATTGTTGCAGCCATTGCAATTATATACTATGCAAGAAAACATAAAATTGGAATTATACATTTAGCCGATGCTGTTGCACCTGTATTAATGTTGGGCTATGCTATTGGAAGAGTTGGCTGCCAAGTAGCTGGTGATGGAGATTGGGGCATAGTTAACAGTGCTTTTATTAGCGATGTAAATGGACAAAGTATTTTGGCTACCAAAGAACAATTTGCTGCTGCAATGCAAGCCAATCATGGATATTTAATTAGTAAGTTTGGAGCTTTAGATCAAGTGCATCATACAGCCATGCAACCTTTTTTAGGATTGCCCAATTGGATGTTTGCTTATACTTTTCCTCACAATGTAGTTGGCGATGGTATTGCTTTAGCAGGTTGCCAAGGAATGCATTGTAATTATTTGCCTTTACCAGTTTTTCCAACTCCATTTTATGAGTTGGTTACTTGTAGCATTTTATTTTTAATTTTATGGAGTTTGAGAACTAAGCTAAAAATACCTGGACAAATGGCAGGCATCTATTTAATTTTTAACGGAAGTGAAAGATTTTTAATTGAAAAAATTAGGGTAAATGCAGTATATAAAATTGGCGGTATGTCAATTACTCAAGCAGAAATAATTTCCGTTTTACTCATTATTGTTGGGGTAATATTGTTTACACAATCTAAAAAATGGTTTGGTAAAACAGTCTTAAAATAAGGATAGAAATATTAATTTTTAGGAAAGGAGTGAATGCAAATTCACTCCTTTTTTATGCTTAATACTTGTGTTTTTTCATGATTGAAAATTATAAAAAGCCTTTATAATTCAAAATGAAAAAGTAAGATGTTTTTCGGCTATTGCTTTAAGTAAAACTTTATCAAGTATACTTTCTGCAAAAAAAATTATGTTTTATTGAATAAAATATCCAATTTTTTTTTTCCTAAAATGGCTTTTTATTTTCCTTTCATATGTACTATTTACCGTTCATGTTAAAAGCATGTACTATGTAAAACATGGTAGTTAGCTTTGTTTTGTAATATTTAATATACAGAACCAAAAAAATACGAATTATGAAACCAACTTTGCTTACACTAATTACACTATTTTTATTGTTTAACCCATTGATAAACAATGCACAAACTACTAAAAAAATAAAAATTAACGGTCTTGTTTTGTTTGCTCAGAAACCCATTGATGTTGCCAATGTAACATTGCATAGAAGCCAAGATTCGGCTTTAGTAAAAATGGCCATCACCAATAAACAGGGCGAATTTGAGTTTTTAGATATTGAAACTGCAACTTATTTCATACAAATTCAAGCCATTGGTTTTACAAAATATTCTAGTGCTATCATTCCAATTAAAGAAAATAAAACAATTCTTGTTTTGCCGCCCATTAATTTATTTGCTGCAACAAAAGAGTTGGGAAATGTTACAGTTACTTCAAAAAAAGTGTTTATAGAACAAAAGCTAGATAGAACAATTGTAAATGTGGAAGCATTGGCAACCAATGCAGGGTTAACAGCTTTTGAAGTTTTGGAAAAAGCTCCAGGCGTTGTAGTAGATAAAGATGGAAATATTAGCCTGAAAGGCAAACAAGGAATTTTAATTTTGGTGGATGGAAGACCTACATATTTATCTGGTCAAGATTTAACCAATATGTTGGCCAATATGCCAAGTAGCAATTTAGAGCAATTGGAAATAATGACAAATCCTCCAGCAAAATATGATGCATCGGGTAATGCTGGAGTAATTAATATAAGAACTAAAAAAACAAAAACTGTTGGCTTTAATGGTTCAGCATCTGTTAATTATAGTCAAGGAGTTTATCCAAAAACCAATCAATCCTTAAACCTAAATTATAGAGTAAATAAAATCAACTTTTTTGCCAATGGGGGATACTCATATAGAGAAAATTTCCAAGAAATTAATATTGATAGAAACTTCGTAGATATGCAAACAAGTAAACTTTTATCATCTGTTAAACAATTGGCCGATGTAAATAAATTGTTTAAGAATTACTCGTATAAGTTGGGGGTTGATTATTTTTTAGACAAGAAAACTACAATGGGTATTGTACTCAATGGGTTTGATACAAAAGGCAATGAGTTCATTAACAATTCTGCAGTTATAAGAAATGATGTTGGTGCTATTGTTACAAAAAACAGGGCCAATAACGAAAACATATTTAACAATATGAATTTTTCTGCCAATATAAATTTTAGAAAAATTGTTGACACAATTGGTTCGGAAATTACTGCAGATATTGATTACATCACCTATCAATCTAACAACAAACAAAATTTAAACAATTACTTTTTTGATGCGTACGATAATAAAAAAAATCCTGATGAATTTATGAGAGGAACATTGCCTGCTGATATACATATTTACAGTGCAAAAGTAGATTATGCAACCACTTTAAAGAAGCAAATAAAATTAGAAGCTGGCATAAAAACAAGTTATGTAACAACCGATAACAATGCTTTATACGAAATAATACAAAATGGCAATTGGCAAACTGATTTAGGCAAAAGCAATCACTTTAAGTATGAAGAAAACATCAATGCTGCATACATAAACCTAAACAAAAAATTGAATAAAAAATGGGTTGTTCAAACAGGGTTAAGAGTAGAAAATACAAATGCCAATGGCAAACAATTAAATACAGGACAAACCTTTAATAAAAATTATACTCAATTGTTTCCAACCTTGTATGTTGGTTATTCAGCCAACGATAAAAATCAATTTGCTGTGAGTTATGGCAAAAGAATTGAAAGACCAGATTACGACGATTTGAACCCGTTTTATTTCTTTCTAGATAAATATACTTATCAAGTTGGCAATCCTTATTTGCAACCTCAATTTACACATAGCTTAGAATTAAGTTATTCTTTTGCAGGCTTTTTTACAGCTACTGTAAACTATGCAAAAACCAATAACATTATACAAGATTTATTCGATCAAATAGATAGCAC
>JAGOUF010000257.1 GCA_018061385.1 Chitinophagaceae bacterium
ATCGCGTATTCGATACACTGTTGTAACGACCATATTTGAGCGTTGCTACTATTCCATATAAATAAAATGATAATAACAATTAATAATTGTTTGTGAATACTTACTAACTTCATTGTACAAATTTTTTATTTCATCAATAATAGTTGGCAATCAGTAATAGCAGTTAACCAATGTTTTACCATTGGTTCTATTAAAACATAATCTCCTATATGAAGTACTTCTTCAAGTTTATGTTCATTTTCAAATTTTACTTTGCCTTCAATACATACTAATAAAGCTGGAACTTTTGTAATATGTTCTTTTAGTAGTTCGTTTTTTTTAATTTGAATTGCATTAACTGTTCCTTCTTGTCCTTTAAAAAGTGCTATAGCCGAAACTGCTTTTTCTGAGCTATGTTTATCTTTTATGTTCATTGGAAATATTTATTAAATTCTATAAATGTTGTTTTTATTTTTTCAAAATGGGTAGTAAATTCTTGCTCTGATTTACTTTCTGAAAATTCTTTTACCAAATCAATGAATGGCAATAACCATTTGTGTAATTCATCATGTGCTTGCCCTTCCATGGTACAGTTTGCTGTAAGTAAATCAATATTGCTAGTTAATTTTTTTGCAAGAGCAGAATAGTCGTTAACACTTTTAGCTTCAAATGTTGTAACATCTTTTTCCATGTTGTGAATGTGAACCATCATGTTTTCATCAACTTTCCACTTTACACCATTGTTTAAAGCTATGCTATCACTCTCTTCAGCATGTTCATGTTTTTCTTGTTGTGCAACAGGTTTAGTTGTTTCTTTTGAACTTTCATTTGTTGAGTTCTTACAACCAAAAAGTAGTAAGCTCATTGCAAAAATTGTTGTAATTGTTGTTTTCATAATTTCTTTTTTGTTATAGTATAATAGGATATAATGGTAAATACAAGTGTTAGCGAAGTTCTAAAAATCATAGCACCAATGGTTTTAGTTTCATAAATACCGCCTGCATTTACATGAAGCAGTAAACCTATAAATGCAATTAATAAAATTATGGATGAGATGCTCAATAATATTGTAGTCCATCTTTTATTTTTTATAAATCCATAGGCTGAAAAAAGATAAAAAATACTACAGATAAAATTTGCTTGAACTACAAACAAAACATAATTACCTTCTTTGGCTCTAATACCAAATAAATCCAAGATTATAGAAGTACTTAAAAACAAGGTGAGTAAACCAAAAAGAAGTAAAATTAAAGCTGATATTTTAGGGATATATTTTTTCATTTTTCTATCATTTTTAAAATTCCATTTAATACTGTTTTTCCATCGTTCACTAAATTGGATTTGTTACCTGTAAGCTTCCATTTTAAAACTACCATTCTCATACTACCCATAATTATTGTTGTAATAGTTTCTTTGCCCATTAACTTGGCATAAACCTCATTAGTTTGCCCATTACTAATTAGAGATCCAATATTTTTTTGCATTAATGCCATCATCTCAGAAACCTTATCTAACAAATCTTTATTAAATTGAAAAATACCTTCCGAAAAAATTACACTTACAATAGCTGGTTTTTTTACAAAAGTGCTAAGTTGAGATGTAAAGATTAGTCTTAATAGATCAGATGGATGCTGCTCTTTTTCAATCATTATGTTAGCTATTCTATCATTCATTTCAACAATAAAATAAGTTAAAAGACCAAGTAATATTTCGTTCTTGCTTTTAAAATGACGGTATAATGCAGCTTCTGATAAATGTAAATCAGCGGCTAAATTTTTAATGGTTAACTCTTGTATTCCATATTGATCAATACGAAGTGTAGCTGCTTCCATTATTTCAATTTGTCTTTCTGTAAATTCTATAGCTTTCATATTTGCTTTTATGATTAAGTAAGTGAGTATTCGCTTACAAAAGTATATAAATTTTTTATATTTTCAATATTTAATCTTTTTGTAACTGCTTGAGTAATGTTGTATTTAAAACGAACTCTTTTGTTGCAAGTTTTTACTAATTAACTATAGTACAAAAGAGTTCGTTTTATAAGGTTATTGCTTATGTATTTTCTGTGTTATTTTTTCGCTATTGAATAACATAGTTAAATAGTAAGTTCCAGTTGAAAGCTTACTTACATCAACTTGCAATAATTGACTTCCTTTTATAATGGATGCCTGTTGGTGTAAAACAATCCTGCCAGCAACATCGGTAAGCATTAGAGCAGCTTTTGTATTAAGTGTTGATTGTACTCCCACGTTCATGTTATTTCCTACAATAGGATTTGGGTAAACTGTAACTGTGTTTTTTACAATTGTTGATGGGTTTATAGAAACTGTATTTGAATAATTTACCTTTCCATTTATATCAATTTGTTTTAAACGATAGAAAGTAAGTTTTTCTAAAACAGTTTCATCAACTAAATTATAGTCATTAATCGTAAGGTTATTTTTTGCTTCAACTGAACCTAGTTCAGTAAAATTATTTCCATTGAAAGATTTTTCAACTATAAACAATTTATTATTGATTTCATTAGTTGTAGTCCATTGTAAGTTTACTTTCTTGTTGCTATTTAAAGATGCAGTAAACGATAAAAGTTTCACCGGAACAACAGCTGTTTTTGTGTACCAAATTGGTGCAGTAATTGTTCTGTTACCTGCAATAGTAATATCTAGATAATAATACGCATTGGTTCCATTGGCTAATCCAAAATCTGTGTAATTAAAAATACTTGCACTTGTACTAGAAATTTGTACTGCTGGTACTCCACTTCCAGCAACTCCATACATTAATTTAATAGTTGGTATAAAGCTTGGGTTGGTAGGGTCTGTTGCATAAACACTGATTGCAGGTGCTTGTGTGCCACTTAAAATACTGCCCATTAATTGGTTATTAAGAGTAAACTGAACTCTTGTATCACAATCCTCTGTTGCATAAAAATTTCTATTCAACATTGAATTGTAAAAGTTAGCAGAGTTTAAAGAAGGTGCAATTGTAACTAATCGGTTATTTGAACTTCTACCAAAATTGGTAAAATGAGAATCATGATCCATCGTTGGACCAATATGATATCCTTTACTCAACATTCTTGCATAAAAATCAATATAAGAAAATGCAGCTGGAGGATCTGAATAAGTATTGTTAGTACTAAATGCTGGTCCACTAGCAATTGCCATTCCAACAACTGCACTATCAGCAGTAGCATTATAAGTGATGTTACTTAAGTTATTAAAATCAGAAAAAGAGGGATGTGCAAATGTTGCAAATGCATTGCCACCTAATTGATTAATGGTTCTAAATAAACCTGTTGTACCAGTGGTTTCCGGTGTGCCTATATAATCGCTTTTGGGTACATAAATATTGTAGTTGTTGTTCTCCCAGCCAATTAATTGATTGGTTCCATAAATTAACACATGGCCACCATTGCTAAGTACACCCCATTCCATACCAAACAATGCCAAAAAGTTTGCTGATGTTGCAGCTGCAGCTTGGTTTAAACCTGGTTGCCAATTAGCTATTTGCATACCAGCAGTTGCATGATTGTGTTCAGATATACCTAAGAAATCCATACACAAAGAATTTTTTGCATAAGCATAATTATCGGCAGGCGTTAAACTTCCATTGTCTTGATTACCATCTGAGTAAGAAGAGTGAGCATGCAAATTGCCAAAATAAAAATTCAATGCAGCAACTGCAGTTGTTGTAATAGTAGCAGTTAAAGGATTGGTAGTGAAATATTTTGTTCCTCCATTGCAATTGCTATTCATGGCAAAAACAAAATAGTAATAAGTAGTAGATGACGTAAGTCCATTATCTATAAATCCAGTGGAATTTGAAATTTGAATAACTGTCCCATTTCCAAAACTACTTCCAATTGTATAATTTGTATTATCAACTGGGATTGTGTTTAGTGTTGATGATGTTGAACGAACAGTTAAATAAGCATCTGCCGAAGCTGAAGGAGCAAAATATCCAACAGTAGATGTGTTACTTATTGTAATGCTCAAATTAGTAGGCTGTGCCGTAGGTGTAGCACAAGTTGGCAATGAAACTGTACTAATATTATTGATTAATGGGTTTGTTGAATTATATATTGGACCATTCGTACAGTTTTGATTGTTCAGCCCAAAAACATAAAAGTAATATGTTGTTCCATTTTGTAAACTATTTGCAATAAAAGTAGTAGCTGCTGTTCTAGTAACAACAGAACCATTTCCTAAAACATTTCCTCCATTATATGTTGTTCCATTGTTTATCGTTCCAGAAAAAGTAGAAGATAAGCTACGTATAATTAAATATTGATCTGTATTTGCAGCTGCTGTAAAACTTCCTGTAATTGAGTTTAATCCAACCGAAGTAAACTGTAAGTTGGTAGGTTGGCTTGGTGGAACAGCACATGGTAAAGCTCCTGCTAATGTTGTTGCATTACCAGTTAATGGGTTGCTAGTTAAATATAATGGACCACCAGTACATGCATTGTTGG
>JAGOUF010000008.1 GCA_018061385.1 Chitinophagaceae bacterium
CTTGAATGTTATTCTGTAAGTGCAGATATGTATTTTGTGCAAAAGTGTTCAAAGCTTCATTTGTTGGAAATTGGCTTGCGTCAATAGCTAAAAAATGATCGTATACAACATCTACAAATGCACCTGCATATAAACCAACAACAGGTTTAAAAAATTGTTTGGCTTCGTAAGTTGCTGCATGATAATCTGTAAACGTATCAATAGCTCGATGCAACATAATTCCTTGTTGAATAGCAATTGAATAATTGAACTTTTGTTTGCCCTTTACAAAATCACTAATCATATTACCAACCAATGTAGGCTCATGATTAAACGATAAATATGCATGTGCTAAATAATTCAACGTAGATAATTGATTGTTTGAGAAATACGACTTACTTAACCATTCAAAAGCAAATTTTCTGCCATATAAATATCCCGCTTAGTAACTAATTCAACTTTGTTAATACCATATTTAAAATTTAACACTCTGATTACTTCTTTTAAGATTTTATTGTGATTTTGTTTAAAAGTATTGTTGGTATTGAGTTGTAGGCTACAAATGCCACTTATTAATTTTTACAACAACACCGCTCATCAAGCCAATACACCTTTTAGCTTAACCACATCACTATGTGGTAGAATGCCATGTAACAAAAAATACTTTTACATCGTCAAACAACACGAATGACATTCAATAAAACAAACTCACTTAACCTTAAAATTTAAAAAAATGAAAAAAATGATTGTAGCAGCTCTATTCGCTGTAACCTTAACCACCAGCTCTTTTGCAGCAAATGTAAATGAAGTTAGCACCGTTGTAATGAACAGTTTTATTAGAACCTATGGCGATTTGAACGATGTAAAATGGACAATTGGAAGCACATTTATTAAAGCATCCTTCGTTTCAGAAAATCAAAAAAATGAAGCTTTTTTTGATTTTGATGGAAAAGAAATTGCAACCAGTAAACCATTTTCTTTTGATAAGTTACCAGCAAATGCTTTGAGAAAAATTACAGCAAAATATCCTTTCCCTCCATACAAATTAAAAGAGTGTATTGAATTTATTGATGCGGACAATGACAAGAATTATTTTATTTCTTTAGTGTTAGAAACAGCTGAAAAAGTAATTTTAAAAGTTTCGCCAATGGGCAGTGTAAATGTTTTTAAAGTAGAGAAATTATAATATTTTAATCTTTATTTTTTGCTTTAAATACAATCCAATTAACCAAAAAGATCTTACTAATTCGTGGGATTTTTTTGGTGTATATATTCCTGTATATTTATACAATCGCCATGTTGCAGTAAATCTTTAATTAATTGATGCAATCTATTTTGTAAGGATTCCCCACAATGTTTTTTTACATAGCCGGGCAACTTGTAATCATGTATATTGGTAAATTCCCAAGGGTGAAAATACAAACACACGTATCCATCTTTTTTTAAAGTTTGTAACACCAACTTTTTAAATAACCAATATGGATAATTTTTAAATGCCAACCAAAAAAGGGGCAACCTTAAATTGGGTGTAACACTTGCTGGCAAACGCAACACACCCTCTTGTTTATACCAGTTTCTTGGCAAGTGTAAATTGTTGTACCGACCAGGCAACCAAGTTGGATGTATGGAAGAGTCGTACAAATAGCCAGCTTTCTTTACTTCATTCATTTCAACATTACGCATTCGTGGCATACGTAAACCAACAACAGGTTTTTCAATAATTTTTTCAAGAGCAAGTTTAGAATTTACTAAATCTTTGTTTTCGAAAGTTGTATGAAAATAAGTATGAGAAGCAATTTCATGTTTTGCAGACATTGCCTTTACGTCATCTGGAAAGTGAACAGCGAAGTTGGCTGTTGTAAACATCGTTGTTGATATATTGAAACTATCAACCACTGGCAACATTTCATTTAATCCTTGTTTGCCAATTTTCATTTGCTCATCAGCACTAATATTACATTGATACTCTAAAGGAATATCAAACTCTTCAACATCAAAACTTAATAAAATAAATTTGTTCATTGAACATTGCTTTCTTTTATAATGTAGTGGGGGCGTTCTTTACTTTGAAGAAATAATTTACCCAAATACATCCCTATAATCCCTAAAATCATTAATTGCAATCCGCCAAAAAATGCAATAGTAACAATCATAGAAGCCCAACCAGAAATAACATGTCCAAATAAAAGTGCATACAACACATAAGGAATATACAGTAGCGATAATATTGAAAAAGTAAACCCTAAATAAATTGCAATTGTAAGCGGTTTTATACTAAAAGATGTAATGCCACGTAAAGCAAATTGCATCATTTTTTTATACGTGTATTTGCTTTTGCCAAATTTTCGTTCTGCAGGTTCGTACTCAATACCAACTTGTTTAAACCCAATCCATTTAATTAATCCACGCCAAAACAAATCCATTTCAGAAAAATTTCTACAAATATCTACAACCCGTTTATCCATTAATCTAAAATCGGCTGTTCCAGCTTCTATTTCAATATCAGAAAGTTTATTCATTAGCTGATAAAATAAATTACTGGTTTTGCGTTTCATCATGGGCATTTCTTGATGATCTTGTCTAATGGTATAAACAATATCATTCCCTTCTTCCCACAGCTCTATTAATGTTGGAATTAATGTTGGAGGATGTTGCAAATCTCCATCTAAACTAATTACTGCATCGCCATCACTTAAATCCAATCCTGCTTTTAGTGCATTTTGATGACCAAAATTTCTTGACAATGCAATATAAAAAACAGAACTATTTTGTTGAGCCAACGCTTTAACTTCTTCAGTTGTACCATCATTGCTTCCATCATCTACAAAAGTTATAGAGTATGTATATGGCAAGGTTTCCATTACAGTACACAGAGCATTGACCAGTAATGGTACATTGCTTTTTTCGTTACAAACTGGTACTATAATAGAAATTTTTTTAGGCATGTTGTGTATCCGCTAAACTAAAATTTTTTTTTAACAATTGATATCCCAAAATTAACCACACTAAAAAGCAAGGTAAAGCTTTAAGAGAATATGGGCGAACAAAATTCATACGAATATATTCAGGAAATAAATCTGTAGCCGATAAACTAGTGAGCAATAAAACAAAGCCTAAAACAATATTAATCCATACCGTTTTTTGTTGTTGTATAACATACCAAATACCCACACCCATTACAGCAATTACAAAAGTTGCACTCTCGGCAGAAGTGCTAAAAATAACTACACCTATTAATGCAAATGCCAAATAACTTAACTGAAACGTAGTAAACTTAAATTGTTTCCATCTTAAAAAAGGCAGCACATATAACAATGCAGCGGGTATAAGTATATATAAGTTTTTTAAATTTTGAATATTGCCAATACGTCTAATCATACCTAAAACAGAAATATCTTGCATGTAATTATTGGCTGTTGCAAGTGCATTTTTATTGTTTTTAACTGTAAGAATATTGAACCAATCTTTATACGATTGTACAATGAAACTGGGTGTTGCATATATCATAGGCAATGCAAACAATACCAATATCCAAAATATAAAAGACAATGCAAATTTTATTTTATGATTCGAAAAAAAGAAAAAAGCTAGCCCAACTATACCATATAATTTTACTAAAAAACCTGCTGCAATAAAAAGTGTTGCCCAAAAATCTTTTTCTTTTTGCACCAACACGTACGACATCATTATCCATGCAGTAAGCATAGGATTAAATTGAACATTTTGAATTGAAGTCATCATTTCAATTGCTCCAATTAATAAAATAACATGCTTTTTTTGAATTGAAATTGGCAACTGCTTTACTGCATACAACAAGATTAATGCATTGGCTACACACCATAAAAAGCAACCAATAAAAACGTTCAACCAGGCAAATGGTGCAATTAAAATACTAAACGATGGGCCATAATGATTGTTATCAAAATACTCAGTAGGATATTGTGCATACAAATTTATTTGTTGTACACTATGCCAAAAAACGCCTCTAAAAATGAGGAAATTATTGATAGAAGCTGTGCCACGTAAAATTTCAACCAATGCTCCTGCAATTGCCAATATCATCCACAGAAAAACAGGGAATGGAATTTTCCATTTATAGATTGACAAAGAATTGAATAAAAATTTTCTCATGCAGCAACAAACATAGTTTCTGTTGCAAAATAAGTATTAATGTATAAGATAAAACAACTAAAACAATTTTGAACGGTTAAAAAAATTACTTTTGCCATCTTTATAAAACATAAAAAATAAATTGTATGAATAAAGGTCCAGTTTCAAATTTTATTGAACATCATTATCGTCACTTTAATGCTGCTGCATTAATGGATGCTGCTAAAGGTTATGAAACGCATTTATTAGAAGGTGGAAAAATGATGGTTACACTTGCTGGTGCTATGAGCACAGCAGAATTAGGCATTTCTTTTGCCGAAATGATTAGACAAGGAAAAGTAGATATTATTTCTTGCACAGGTGCCAACTTAGAAGAAGATGTAATGAACCTTGTTGCACATAGCCACTACAAACGTGTACCCAATTATAGAGACTTAACACCACAGGATGAGTGGGATTTATTAGAAAATCATTACAATCGTGTTACCGATACTTGCATTCCTGAAGAAGAAGCTTTTCGTCGTTTACAAAAGCATTTGGTAAAACAATGGAAAGATGCTGCTGCTGCTGGCGAAAGATATTTTCCTCATGAATTTTTATACAAAACTGTTTTAAGTGGAGAGCTTGAACAATATTATGAAATAGATAAAAAAGATAGTTGGATAGTTGCCGCTGCTGAAAGAAATATTCCTATTGTTTGCCCAGGATGGGAAGACAGTACAACAGGAAATATTTTTGCTAGCTATGTTATTAAAGGAGAATTGAAAGCAGACTTAGTTAAAAGTGGAATTGAATACATGGTTTGGTTAACTGAATGGTACAGAGCCAATAGTGCTGGCAAAGGTGTTGGATTTTTTCAAATTGGTGGCGGAATTGCTGGCGATTTTCCAATTTGCGTTGTGCCAATGATGTATCAAGATTTAGAGTGGCACGATGTTCCATTTTGGAGTTATTTCTGCCAAATTAGCGATAGCACTACATCTTATGGATCATACAGTGGTGCTGTACCCAATGAAAAAATTACTTGGGGCAAATTAGATATTAATACACCTAAGTTTATTGTTGAAAGTGATGCTACAATTGTTGCCCCACTTATTTTTGCTTGGATATTGGGTTGGTAAACTAATAAATTAAAAAACTAATAATGAAGAAATTTTTTTTGCCGTTGTTATTTAGCATTGTTGTAATTGCAGTACAGGCACAAACAAAAGTTACAAAAGAAAATATTGTAGGCAAATGGAATGCTGCAAAAATGAAAGTTGAAGGTATGTTGCATTATGATATTGAGAATGACTCCTTGGTTTTAAGTCCTACCATTTTAGCTCAATTAGGAGCAGCTGGTGCAGATAGTGCAAGTGCTGTAGAAATGATGAAAGGCCAATTTGCAAGCTTCAAAGAATTGATGTTTGAATTTAAATCCGATGGTACATACAGCATTGGTACTGCATCATCTAACCAGAGTGTAGAAATGGGAAGTTATTCAATTGATGAAGCAAAAGAAACCATTACATTAACCAATAAAGAAAAAGGTGAAACGCAAACATCACCAGTTTCATTTAAAAACAATCGTCTTATTTTAAACATGGGCGAAGGTGAACAAAAAGCAATTCTAGAATTTAAAAAAGGATAATATTTTGTATTCAAATGCATTAATAAAAAAGTTCTACAGTAATGTAGAACTTTTTTATTAAGGTTAACGCTTCACAATAAGTTATCCAGCCCAACCTTCTCTATCTAAACTTCTATACTGAATTGCTTCGGCAATATGTTCAGCTTTTATTTTTTCGCTTGCTGCTAAATCAGCAATGGTACGAGCAACTTTTAAAATTCTATCGTAGGCTCTAGCACTTAAGTTTAAACGTTCCATTGCTTTTTTTAATAATGCTTCACTAACATTGTCTAACACACAAACTTCTCTTAATTGCTTACTACTTATTTGTGCATTGGCATAAATGCCAGATTGTTCGTCATATCTTTTTGCCTGAATTTCTCTGGCAACAATTACACGTTCTCTAATTTGTATTGAACTTTCACCTTTGCTATTGTGGTTGCTCAATTCACTAAAAGCTACAGGTGTAACTTCTACGTGCAAATCAATTCTATCTAGCAGTGGCCCACTTATTTTATTCAAATATTTTTGAACAGTTCCTGGGGGACAAGTACATTCTTTTTCTGGATGATTGAAGAACCCACAAGGACAAGGATTCATGCTTGCAATTAGCATAAAATTGGCAGGAAAATCCATAGCTACTTTTGCACGACTAATGGTTACTCTTCTTTCTTCCATTGGTTGCCTCATTACTTCTAACACCGTTCTTTTAAACTCAGGTAATTCATCTAAAAACAATACACCATTGTGTGCTAAAGAAATTTCACCAGGTTGTGGGGTTCCGCCACCACCAACCAAAGCAACATCAGAAATGGTGTGATGCGGACTTCTAAATGGTCTTTTACTTACCAAACTACTGTTTTCTGGCAGCTTACCTGCTACACTATGAATTTTGGTTGTTTCTAATGCTTCTTGCAAACTTAATGGTGGCAATATAGTTGGCAACCTTTTGGCTAGCATTGTTTTACCTGCACCTGGTGGTCCAATTAAAATTGCATTATGCCCACCGGCTGCTGCAATTTCTAATGCACGTTTAATATTTTCTTGTCCTTTAACATCGCTAAAATCAAATTCAAATTCATACTGGTTTGAGAAAAATTCATCTCTTGTATTTACAATAATTGGTTTTAGGTGCTGTTCATTTTTAAAGAATTCAATCACATCATTTAAATGCTCAACCCCATATACCAATAAGTTATTTACCATGCCTGCTTCTCTAGCATTTGCTTTAGGTACAATCAAGCCTTTAAAGCCTTCTTTTCTTGCTTGAATTGCAATTGGTAATGCTCCTTTTATGGGTTGAACAGTTCCGTCAAGGCTTAGTTCACCCATCAAAACATAATCTTTTAATCGTTGAGGTTCTTCAATTTGTTCACTTGCACCCAATACGCCAATTGCAATGGGTAAATCAAATGCACTGCCAGTTTTTTTAATATCAGCCGGAGCTAAATTGATTACAATTTTTGTACGAGGAAAACTTAAACCATTTGTTTTTATTGCACTTTCAATTCGTTGAAAGCTTTCTTTTACAGCATTATCTGGTAAGCCAACAATATAATATTTTAAATCGCCTCCACTAACATTTACTTCTATGGTAATAGATATTGCTTCAACTCCATAAACAGCACTGCCAAAGGTTTTTACCAACATATAAAAAATAAATTTAGTACTTAAATACCTTTAATTATTTAAAAATTGAAACACTTTAATTAATGCTTGTTCGGGATTGTTGCTAAACTCTTCTGATTGAAAAAATTCTGTAATTCCTGTTTTGGTTTTAAACTCTTTTTGTATTGCAGATGAGTTGAGTTTTAGTTTTTTAATTTTCTGATCGGCTTGATTTGTATAATAATAATCAAAGTTTAAATCGAACTGACGCAAGTCTGATTGTATGTAATTTGTACCAACATATCCCAATGTTGCATAATACTTTTTATACAAACTGAATTGCGATCCTTTGTAAACCAATTGAAAAAATTGTTTCTCCTTTGAATAAATATATTTCCCATGCACAAAAAACAAAGGTTGAGAAATATTTTCTTGATTGACAACTTTAAGATAAAAAGAATCAACATCTCTATTTTCCAAAATAAAAGGGGCAGATTTCCCTTGTTCAACTATCTCGATTGCTTGAGAATATGTATTGTAACTCACCTGAACATTTAGAGTATTGGCAGATGGAGTAAACACATTTCCATCATTTTTTTCACCAAATAAATAAGGCGTTCCAGTAACTTTAAAACTGCCAATTCTTACTACTTCAGTTCCGCCTTTTTCAAGCATTAATCTTAAATATGCCTGAGCAGGATCTGTATAAGATGCTGCTTGAGAAAACACATTTGTGCTAATAAATGTTACAAAAAATAATCTAAATAAATATTTCATATACTTTTTATTGGGCATTAAGATAATAAAAAAGGTTGTCATTTAACTGACAACCTTTAAAGGTTTAGAATTCGTATATTTTATTAACGTTTTCCTATGTATCTAAGCGTATCATAAAAACGACGCAATGCGTTACCGTTGTACTCCCAACACAAATACATTTTCTTAGTTGCAGGATCATAGTAGTTGTTAACTCCAGGATCTGTTGCATAACCATAAGTAACACCAGAACCAGGCATACCTGTAATTGTGGTTGCTTGATTGGTTACTAAATCAAATCCAAAGTTTGGAGATACTGCTGCACCATACCAATTAACTGCACCAGGAGCTGTACCAATTGGTTGTCCATAATCTCCAAATGGAGGATAATACAAAGCCACGGAGTTTGGTCCAGTTGTAATCATGTGTACATTGATATCAAATGGAAATGTGTAAGGTGAGCGATTGTGATAACCAGTTAAATTATAAATACCATCGTATTTGTTTTTAATGTTAAACAAAATCAACAAATCTTTTAAGTTACTAGCAATAGTATAACCAGCATCGGTACTAGCAATACTAATTCCTAACGCATAAGTTATAGATGCATCTAAACTTGTTGTGCTAGAAACGTTTATAGGTAATTTACCTAAAGTTTCTCCTTGCTTAATCGTAATCACTAAAGACGACGGTATAGTATATACACTTGTTGGTAAAGCTATGGCAGATGTACCATTTGCAGTGTTATAATCTGCAATTAAAGTTGGCTTTAATGCAAGGTTAATTTTAATATCAGCAGGGGCTGGTTTTCCACCCAATAAATTAGCTACCACTATATCTGCCACAACTTGTGGTGTAGCAGTTAAATCCAATCCATAAGATTGTGGATCAGAGGCTAAAGGTAAACCAATACCTACAGGAGAAGTTTCTGGAGAATTGATACCATATACATGATCTTCAAATCCTTTGTCTTTTAAACAACCAGTTGTAACAGTAAGCATTAAAGCAAACAGTATAATAATTGATGTTATTTTTTTCATAATTATATTTTTAGTTGTGTTGATTAATTGTCCCAAAATACTTTACCATATTTAGAAATTGTACCTTCTGCACCAACATTGGTTGGATTGTAGTTATACTCATTTTGAGGATATAACAAACGAGTAGGTATTTGGGTTGCCGTGTTTGCTGGAGAAACTGAAATTGCAGGGCCAGCTGAATTTGCTGGATAACCAGCTGCAGGGCTTGGAGCAAAACCAGCACTAACACCATAAATAAAATGATCTACGTTTGTACCAGCTTTGTTTTTCATATTTACTCTTCTATAGTCTGAAAATACTTCTAATGGTGCAATACCATTTAATGCAAACCATTTTTGAGTAATGATGGTAAACAAACCACCAGCAGGTAAACCAGCACCTTGAGAAACGCCATTATAATCAACATCTGGATAAGTTGCATTACCTGTTAAGTAACCAGCTGCACCAGTAGCTCCTACTAAAGCAAAAGATTCAGTAACTGCAGCTTGCATCATAACATCAGCACTACCAGCAATAAATCCTCTATTTCTTGCTTCTGCTTGTAAAAACAAACTCTCGGTTCCTGTTAAAATCCATTGTGCAGCAGTGTAAGTTTTTGTAAGTCCTGGTCCAATACCTGCTAATTCAGAAGCTGAATTTTCTGTTAAAGAAGGAGCACCATAAGCTACACCTTTTAAACCAGCATCTCCTGCCTTGTAAAAACGAGATTCTCTTGGATCGCCATTCCACTCATAATATTCAATTGCATAAGAATTTGCTTTGTAATATTGAGCATTTTGTGTAGGAGAACCAGTAATTGAAGCTACATAACTAGCAAAAAATGGATTTTGACGACTATCTGACGAGTTGGTATAACCAGGGTTAACTGAAGCGTTTTCACCTGCTGCTAAAAATCCATTTCCTTCAGTAGTAATTTTTGCTAACTCAGCAGCAATATCAAAGCCAGCTACTGTTCCATTGGGTACTAAAACACCACCGTTCATTAAATGAACAAGTAATCGTAATTTTAAAGTGTTACCAAATTTTGCCCAACGAACTTTTGATGCTGCCATTGTAGTTCCAGCATATTGAGATGTGCCAAACATGATATCATCGGCCAAAATGCTTTTATTAGGACCAGTAGTAGATTCGTTGGCACTTTTAATTAAAGCAATACCTGTATCAATTTGTTTAAACAAATCTTTATAAATATCTAATCCTTTATCATATTTAGGCGTTGTGTTACCACCACCTTTTAATGCTTCTGAATAAGGTACATTGTTGTACAAATCTACTAAAATTGAATAATTGTGAGCTTTCATAATACGTGCAATACCAGCATAAAAATCAGCTCCATTTTTTGTAGCTTGTATTTGCATAGTTTGATAATCGTAGTTATTATCATACAAAGAATTCCAAATTCCTCCTTGGAAGTTTGTAGTTACGTTGTAACTTTCTTCTGTTGTACTTGGAGCATAAGTACCAGAACGTGCCCAGTAACCTAACCAGTTTTGTAACCATCCCCAGTTAGTAGCAACTGCTCTTGCTGTATTGTTTAATGCAGCAGGTAAAATTGCGTTGTAGGCAATCGTACTATCGGTTGGTTGATTGGGGTTTTGATTAACATTCAATGTTTCTTTACTACAGCTCGACACACCAGCAATAATTAATATTGCAGTTGTAGTGCTGTAAAATATTTTTCTAAGTTTCATATTCTTTCGCTTTAATAAGTTAGAAGTTTAATGTTAGGTTAGCACCAAAAATTCTTGTTGGTGGTGTATTATCACGATCATTTACACCTTGTGCATTACCACTTGTGTTCGAAAATTCTGGGTCAGTCCACTCATTGGTTTTAGGTAAAAACAACAATAAATTTCTTCCTGTAAGTGTAAACGTTGCACCTTTAATAGCATTACGTGTAAACTTGTTAAATACTTTATTAGGCACACTGTAACTAATTGCAACTTCTCTTAATTTCCAGAAAGAACCGTCTGCTAAATAGTTAGAATTAACTGTTGTATTAATATTTTGAGACCAGAAATTGTAACCACCATCCATATAGATACTTGTGTTAGGTACAGATTTTCCAGTGCCATCTAAAGTTACAGAGTTAGGGAAAATAAATGGTTGACGATTGTTCTGTGCACTTCTTACAGAAATACCAGAGAAATCCATATCTGGACCAATACCACTATAAATTTGGTTTCCACCTCTATAATCTGCTACTACACTAAAGTTAAATTGTTTCCAATTTACATTTAAGTTTAAACCTAAGATATGATTTGGAATTGTACGGCCAAACATTTTAACAACTGGGTCAATTGAAGGAAAACCAGTATTTGGATCAACAATTGCTCTTCCTTCTGCATCTCTTAAATAATCAGAAAGCTTAAACATGTATGCACTTTGGCCTTTAATAATAAAATTACCATTGCCAATTCCTAATTCATCAACTCCATCAACCAATGATGTTACTTTATTGGTTTGGTATGTGTAGTTAATTTTGAAATCGATATTTACTTTATTAATTCTAACCAATGGAGTTAATTTTAAATCAAACTCCAATCCTTTATTTACAAAAGATGCTGCGTTTAACAATGCAGATGGGAAACCAGTTGCAGCAGAATAAGCTACAGTGATTAACTGATTTGTATTGTTTTGCTCGTATGCAGTTGCTTCAAAATTAATTTTGTTTTTATTGAACGACATTTCAAGGCCAACTTCTTTGTTAATTACAAACTCTGGAGAATATTTACTTAAACGTAAAGTATTATCAGACGTAAAACCTTGTAGTGTTCCAAAAGGAAAACCACTTGCAGATGAGTATGTGTTCTCTAAACTATAAGCACCTAAATTTACATTACCTGTTTTAGACAATGCAGCACGTACTTTTAAATAAGAAAGTGTTTTGTTATTTTTTAAAGCAGGTATTGCATCTGTTAATACTGCAGATACGCTAGCTCCTGGGTAAAAGAAGCTAATATCTTTCATATTAAAGTTGTAGAAATAACCCAATCTAGAATCAATATCATAACTTCCTGTTACTTCAGCAAAAGCCCATCCATTGTAACCAACTGCAAGCTTACCAAAATATCTATTTAATCTAGTTTTAGAATTGCTTTCAGATACGCCAGGCTCTCCTTTACGTACTAAAATGTTGAAGATTGACATTCCTAAATTGCTAGAAGAAATACTGATGTTTTTAGCACTTGTTTCACGATATGAAGTACCTACCAATAAATCAAATCTTACTTTATCAAACGACTTGTTTATTGAAGCAAAAAACTCCGAATTAATTCTGCTAGAGAATGAAGAAGCATCCGCAACAGCTCCTGTTAAATCGCCTGTACCTGCAATACTTTTTCCACTTGCTTTAGCATCTAAAGAGTAAGTAAAAGCAGTTTGTGTGCTTTTTGAAGTATTGTTGGTAACAGTTGCACCTAAACGATACGTAAAGTTTAACCAAGATGTTGGTTTGTAATTTAACTCAACATTACCTAAGATATCATCACCTCTTCCTTTTGCACGAAAGTTATCAATCATGAAATAAGGGTTAGAGTAATAATCGTTAAAGTAACCATTAGGGCTGCTCCAAAAACTAGAACCTTGAGAATAGTCAGATCCATAAGGTGTATTCCAATTTTCAAAACGTGTAATTGGAACGTGCATTGGTGTATTAATTAAGTTCCAATATGGAGTATAATCTCTACCATTTCCAAAGCTAGAACCTGCATTAACATTGTAATCTTGACGAGTATATGTTACACCAAAACTTGCTTTAAAGTTGTTGTATTCTTTAGAAGATTGTACTCTAAAAGAAGTTCTATTATTAACATCTTTTGGTAAAACGCCTTTAATAGAAACGTTTTGAGCACTCAAATAGAAATCGCCTGTAGAAAAAGAAATATCTGTTTGATTGGTTACACCAGTATTCCAGAACTTTCTTTTCTCATCGGGTTTAGCTGTATAATCAACCATAAACTTTGAACCATCGGGTGCATTTCTACCAATTTGTATCATGCTGCCATCAAATGCTGGACCATAACACTGATTTTCAATTGGATCGTAAACGCCATAACCAAAAGCATCTACACCAGAGCCAGAACCAAACTGTGTTTGTAACTTAGGCATAAAAGAAACTGTTTCAAACTGTGTAGTATGACTTACAGTAATACTAGCTTTTTGCTTAGACCCTCTTTTAGTTGTAACGATAATAGCACCATTTACACCATCTGGTCCATAAACTGCGGTTGCAGATGATGATTTTAATATTACCACATCGGCAATATCATTTGGGTTAATAGAGTTAATGTAACCTAAGCTAATAGGTACACCATCTAATACCAACATGGGTTGATTATTACCAGTTAAAGAACGAATACCTCTTAAAGTAATTCTTGTGTCTGCAAATACACCATTGTTGGTAGTTTGAATGTTTAATCCAGAAACCTTTCCAGTTAATCCATTTTGTAAATTAACTACTTTGGCTTGGGTTAAATCTTTAGAACTAACTTTTGCAGTAGAATAACCCAATTCTTTTGCTTGACGTTGAACCCCTAAAGCTGTAGTTACAACTACCACTTCAGATGTTCCTGCTTCTCTTACTAAAGAAATATTTAAGTTAGAAGCTGCTGTAACTTTTACTTCCTTAGAAGTTAAGCCTACACCAGAAATAACCAAAACATCTCCAGTTTTTGCATTAATTTTAAAATTACCATTGGCATCGGCGGCTACGCCAGTTTTTGTACCTTTAACTAAAATAGACGCAAAGGGAACAACTTCTCCTTTATCGTCTATTACTGTACCCGAAATAACTCGGGACTGGGCAAATGCTACTAGTGCTGTAAATAGCATTAACACCAAAAAAATGGGCATTTTTCTCATGTGTATTTAGTTTATGTGGAATAAGAAGTGATAAATATAGATACATTTTAACAAAAAGTTAAAATTTGTTAAAAAAAAACAATTTAACACTTTGTTGTTTTAGACAACACCTCAAAAATATTTGCTGCATAACATTTAAAAAAGAAATTTCAGCTAACTAATAAAATAATAGCAACCTGTAATACTAGGCTTTACATTTGCAATCATGATAATTTTAGATGGAAAAACTGCCGCAGCAACAGTAAAAGCATCTTTACAAAAAGAAGTGCAAGCAATAGTACAACAAGGAAAACGTGCCCCACACTTAGCTGCAATTTTAGTGGGCAACAATGGGGCTAGCGAAACTTATGTAGCTAGTAAAGCAAAAAATTGTGAAGAAGTTGGTTTTGATTCTACCTTAATTAGATTGAACGAAAATGTTTCTGAACAAGAACTACTATCAAAAATTTTAGAGCTGAATCAAAATGATTTAATTGATGGCATTTTAGTGCAACTACCATTACCAAAACATATTAGCGAAGCCAAAATAATTGAAACCATTGACTCCAATAAAGATGTAGATGGTTTTCATCCTATTAATGCTGGCAAATTGGTACAAGGGTTGCCTTCATTTATTCCAGCAACACCATATGGCATTATGCTGTTGTTAGAACATTTTAATATAGATACAAAAGGAAAACATGCTGTGGTAATTGGAAGAAGCAATATTGTTGGCAGACCCATGAGTATTTTATTGAGTAGCAATCTTCCAAAAGGCAATTGTACAGTTACACTTTGTCATAGCCATACACTTAACTTAAACGAAATTTGTTTACAAGCCGATATTTTGGTTGCAGCTTTAGGTAAACCACAATTTGTAAAACAAAATATGGTAAAGCCAGGAGCGATTGTTATTGATGTTGGTATTACAAGAGTAGATGATGAAACAGCAAAAAGAGGTTTTAGAATTAAAGGCGATGTTGCTTTTAACGAAGTAGCTCCATTAACCAGTGCAATAACACCTGTACCAGGTGGTGTTGGATTAATGACAATTGCAGGTTTATTAAAAAATACATTACAAGCTTATAAACAAAAATTTAGTGTCTAATATTCAACCATTATTAACAATCAACTCCAACTTAACCTTACCTGTAATGGAAAGTTTTTATACTTTACAAGGAGAAGGTTTACACGCTGGAAAAGCTGCCTATTTTATACGTTTAGGAGGTTGTGATGTGGGCTGTGTTTGGTGCGATGTAAAAGAAAGTTGGGATGCCGATGCTCACCCTAAATTTTCGGTTGAAGCAATAGTAGAAAAAGCAATTGAAGAATCTGGTATTAAGAAACTTACACCTTCTACCCTAAACCTTAAGCCCCTAGTGGTTATTACAGGTGGCGAACCATTGTTACATAATCTAAACGAATTAACTGCTGCTCTACAACAAGCTGGGTTCGAAACCAATATTGAAACAAGTGGTTCATCGGCTTTAAGTGGTAATTGGAACTGGATTTGTTTATCGCCTAAAAAATTTAAAGCTCCGTTGCAAGAAGTAATTGTTGCAGCCAACGAATTAAAAGTGGTGGTATTTAATAAACACGATTTTGAATGGGCCGAAACTTATGCTGCACAAGTAAACGCCAATTGCAAATTATATTTACAAGCCGAGTGGGATAAAAAAGAAATTGTAACTCCTTTAATAATTGATTATATAAAAAACAACCCTCAATGGCAATTGAGTGTTCAAATTCACAAATACATTAACGTACCATAAATTAGCTTTTAACAAAGTTGAAAGTTTGTTTTTCCGAACTTGCCCTTAATGAAAAAATATCTTTTTATAATATTTAGTCTAGCTACTTTTTTTCAGTTGAATGCACAAACATATCAGCCAGAAAAAATAAATAAAAAAGCCATTAAATATTATGATCAAGCATTGGAGTATTTGCAAGACAATGCCTTCCCCGAATCTATTCCTTTCTTACAAAAAGCCATTACTGCCGATACCAATTATGTAGATGCAATTTTATCGTTAGCTGGTGTTTATGGGTTTTTAAAACAGCATGAATTATCTGTGTTTAATTATGAATGGGCAAAGCGTAAAGACACATCTTACTTCAAACAATTTCATTTGCCTTATTCTATTAATTTGGCAGGTGTTGGCAAGTTTAAAGAAGCTTTAGATGCTGTAAATTATTTTTTAGCCATTCCTAAAATTAGCCCCAATAGTACTAAATCTGGCAACTTTAGAAAACGCTGTTATGAGTTTGCTTTGCAGTACCAAGCCACACACCCAATAACCAATTATGTTTTTGCACCCATTAATTTAGGCAATAATGTGAACAGCGAAAAAAGTGAATATTATCCTGCAGTAACAATAGACGATAGCTTATTGGTATTTACTCGTAGAGGCGAAGGTTATAGAGAAGATTTTATGCAAAGTCGTATTCAAAACAATGAGTATCAAAAAGCAACTGTTATTAAAGGCGACATTAATATTGAACCTTCCAAAGGAGCAATTACAGTTTCAGCCGATGGAGAATGGATGATTTTTGCTGGCAATTTTGGCAAGCATAAAGGCTTTGGCGATTTTGATTTATACATTTCACTTTATACACCTGATGGTTGGAGTGAACCTGAAAATTTAGGCCCCAATATCAACACAGAATTTTGGGAAAGCAGCCCAAGTTTAAGTCCAGATAAACGCGTTTTATATTTTAGTAGCAATCGTTATGGCGGCTTGGGTGGAAGAGATTTATACGTGAGTGTACGAATGAACAATGGCAAGTTTGGACCTGCTATAAATATGGGAGATGATGTTAATACTGCTGGAGATGAATTGGCTCCTTATATACATGCCGATAATCAAACATTATTTTTTACAAGCGATGGGCATTTAGGTTATGGTGGAACTGATTTATTTTTAATGAGAAGACAAGATGACGGAACTTGGGGTACACCAGAAAATTTAGGCTACCCAATTAATACAGTAGATGATGAAGGAAGCTTTGCTGTAAGTGCCGATGGACTAACAGCATATTATGCTAGCAATCGTACAGATACAAGAGGAGAATTGGATTTGTACAAATTTAAGTTGAGAGCCGACATCCGTCCTGCTAAAACAATGTACTTAAAAGGTAAAGTGTACGATAAGGTTACAGGCAAAGGATTACCTTGTACAATTGAACTGATAGACAATATT
>JAGOUF010000258.1 GCA_018061385.1 Chitinophagaceae bacterium
CTGTAGTATTGCCTGATAATGTGTTATTTGAAGGAGGTGCTGGTGAAACTGTACGTAAAAAATTATTAGAAACCACCAACCTGCATACCATTTTACGTTTGCCAACAGGTATATTTTATGCCAATGGTGTAAAAGCAAACGTATTGTTTTGGGATGCCAAGCCTAGCAGTAAAGATGCATGGACAAAAGAAGTGTGGGTTTATGATTATCGTACCAATGTACACCATACACTAAAAAAGAATCCACTGAAATTAGAAGACCTACAGGATTTTATCAATTGCTATAATCCAACCAACCGACATAAACGCAAGGAAACATTTGATGCAGTGAATAATCCTGAAGGTCGTTGGAGAAAGTTTAATTATGAAGAAATTATTGCCCGTGATAAAACCAGTTTAGACATTACCTGGCTGAAAGATCAATCTTTAGCGGATTTAGATAATTTACCCGACCCCGATGAATTGGCATTGGATATTGTAGAAAATTTAGAAGCAGGATTGGAAAGCTTTAAAAGTATTATAGAGCAGTTGAGGAAGTAATTAATTTTTTCCAAATAAATATTGCCTATAAAGCGTAGAAAAAACACTTGCGTATATTGGATTTTTAAAATATAAATATGCAAAACAATGTTTGTTGTTACAAAACAACATTCTCCAATTTTTTAGTCATCAAGTAATCTTATAATAGGTTATATGTTCTACTTATCATTCTACAAAATGTATTCTTCTTTAACCCAATATTATTAAATCAACATCTAATTTTTGCCCCAGCGTTATATCAATATTAAGTATTTGCAAAGGCGGTTTTTGGGTAATTACAAGCTTCATTTTCGCATTTCAAAACTACATGCAAATGAAGCGTTTAAATAAAAAGTATGGAATTGTAACAGCTTGTGTTGGTGGAGGGCAAGGTATTGCAGGCATTATAGAAAATTTGTAAGTAAATTATTTAAAGATATAGAGGCATTCTTTTTAAAAGGGAGCCTCTTTTTTATTTTCCCTAACGCTGATAAATTAATAAACCCTTTTCGTTTAAAACATACATCATTGCTGCTTGATGGTATATTTTCATAGCTCCTTTTAAAGAAACATTTGTAGTAAAGTTTTCTATGCTTAAAACCTTTGGTTGAGAAACGTGTATTACGTCATTGGTTCTTCCCATTAAACTGCTTTGTATAACTTGTACATCCTGCCAATGTAACATAGCATAATTACTTTTTTGAGCTCCATAGTAATCAAACAACAACCAACCTGTGCTTGAATTGTATAAATACAATAAACCGTTGGCATCTATTAAACTTGTTGGATTGGGTACTTCATTGTACAACATTCTAAAATCTGTACTGGCAAGTAATACTTTTCCTGTTTCATCTATTTTTTTAATTCTAGCATCCAACTCATCAAATAGCCAAATGTTGTTATCGTAGCTTAATGCAATTGTTTGTACTTGCAAAATATTTTGAGATCTTAAATCAATTGTATTTCTTGTATTTAAAAATCTATCTAATACAATAATGGTTGCAAAATCTTTGTAATAAACTAAAATTTTTAAAGGGTTGGTTGCGTCAATTAAACTAACTTTTCCATAGCGTTTAACATCGTTAAAAACACCAACACTATCTAATTGTTGATTTATTTTTTTTATTTGATTGTTGGCAGAAACTAAATAAATATTGCCTAAATTATCTACACTAAAATTGGTAAAATTTCCTGGAATTGTTTTATACAATTTGTATTGTAAAACACTATCGTTGGCATGTGTTTGCAACACACACATACAAAAGCATAGAAATAAAAATTGTTTTATTGTTCCCATTTTTTTAGTTGAATGGTTTTACCATCAAAAACGGCGTATGTAAAATAATTAATCCAATCGCCTAAATTAATATATCGACTATTGGGAGTTAATTCAAAATCAATTGGGTAGTGCCTATGTCCAAAAATAAAATAATCAAAATGCTCTTTTGCTAAAGTTTCTTTGCAGAAAATAATTAACCATTCATTATCGGGGCCTAAAAATTGGGCATCGCTACTACCAGTTTTTGCTCTACTTTTTCTACTAAAGTAATTGGCAAGTCCAATACCCCAAGTTGGATGTAATGCTCCAAACAACCATTGGCAAATGGGATTTCTAAAAATTTTTTTAATAAATTTATAGCCATTATCGCCAGGGCCTAAACCATCGCCATGACCAATAAATAATTTTTTTCCGAAGCGTTCAAATACTTTAGGTTCGGCATATACAGGAATGTTCAATTCTTTTTCAAAGTATCCATTCATCCACATATCGTGGTTGCCAAGAAAAAAGTGTATGGCAATTCCGCTATCGGTTAATTCTGCCAATTTTCCAAGTAAACGAGTATATCCTTTAGGAATGGTGCTTTTGTATTCAAACCAAAAATCAAACACATCGCCAACAATAAAAATTTCTGCAGCTGTAGTTTTAATGGAATCTAAAAAGGCAACAATTTTTTTTTCTCTTACCAAACTACTGGCATAGTTTGGAGCACCCAAATGAAAGTCGGAAAGAAAGTAAATATGCTGATTGTCCAAATTCATACTAATGCTGCTGATTTGCATAAAAAGCCAATACATCGCCACTTTCTATAGATGGTTTATTACTAACATCTCCATTAAACCAATAAACCCAAGCTTCGGCAATAGTTCCATTTAAGCAAATAATATTTTCTTTGCTTCTGTAGTACAAAGGAGTTTCATCTTCTTCGGCAAATAAGCCCTCATAATCATCTAGCTGAGCAATGGCAAAACCAAATTCATCGGTATTGTTTATTTTATACAATTCGCCAACAATAAATGTATTTTCAGTGGTGGGTTTTGCTACAGGATAATTGCCCATATTGTACAATTTGCCTTGTACTTTAGCATCACCAACCAAACTAAAATATTTACTTATATAATTATAAGCAGGGCTCTTAAACCCACTTCTTAAAGATCCATATACAAATATGTGAAAAGTGCTTTGCATATTGCTAAGGTACATGTAGAAAAGTTATTAAACTACCAAAACAGCAACTTAAATATTAATACTGTTACTTATTTAACAACCATTCTACTTCGCCAAAATTAAACTCATCTTGTAGGCCATTTAAAACGTGTAATTTACCAGTTGCTTCAACTTTTTGTATGGTGCAAGTAAAGGCAATATTGTCTTTTTTAAGTTTTACTTGTTGGTTGCGTTTGTATAAATGTTCATTGTACAATTGCAACAATTGCACAGTGTTACCTTTAAATAATTGTTCAAAATAATGGGTTAAGAATGTACACAATTGTTTTGCTAAGTCTATTGTGTTATAATTTTTTTGAGTATAAGTAGCAATTGAAGTTGCATTATTGAGTGTTGTATTAAAGCTTGTTTGATTAACGTTTATGCCAATTCCTAAAACAGCCCATGGCCATTGATTGCCTTGAATAGTGTTTTCAACTAAAATACCTGCTGCCTTACTGTCATTAATGTACACATCATTGGGCCATTTAATGCTTATTTGGTTGGGTAAGTAAAAGTTTAACAAATCAAAAACGGCTAATGCGGTTACTGCACTTAAATAAAACTGGTTTGTTATACCAAGCGAAGAAGTATTTACAATTGCAGAAAGAATAATATTGGCTTTAGGCTCTGTTAACCACTTTTTTCCATGTTGCCCACGCCCCATTGTTTGTTCATAAGCAAAATACACGATACCATGTTGTGCCATTTTAGCTTGTATTTGCTGCATGGCATAAGTATTGGTACTTGTAACTTGTTCTAATTCAATAAATTGATGACCAATTGGAAGTAGCTTTTGTAAATGAGCCATAATGGTGTAGTAAGATAACAAAAGTTGATTACTTTTGGCGAAATTAATAACACTTATTGGTTTGTTTATAAAGCATTTCAATAAGATATTTTTATTTGTTTGCAGCAGTTACAATGTATTTCATTGTCATTCGTCTGTAAATAGTATTGGTATAACAAATTGTTTTTAAATCTTGTTACAAGTCAATTAAGTAACAATGGTTTAAATATCAGATTCATTAACATAAAACTTGTTTCATTCTTGTCACCTCTTACAGCATTAAGCACCCGCAAAAAGAGTTCAATTACTAAATTGAATAAAAACTCTAAAATTTTCAAAACAATTATAAAGGCTATTGAAGATAAAAAAGGCGAAAAAATTATTAGCCTTGATCTTAGAAAAATTCCTGAGGCTGTAGCCGATTTCTTTATTGTTTGTGAAGCCTCAAGCACCACACAAGTTAAAGCCATTAGCGATTATGTAGAATACTTGGTAGAAGAAGTTTGTGACGAAAAGCCTTACAAGCATGAAGGAAAACAATCGTTGCAATGGGTTTTAATTGATTACGTAAATATTGTAGTGCATGTAATGCATCCAGAAGCAAGAAAGTTTTATAAACTTGAAGAAATGTGGAGCGATGCAGA
>JAGOUF010000259.1 GCA_018061385.1 Chitinophagaceae bacterium
GCTTTATAGCAGCACTAATCTTACCAAGTTTAGTACATGCCCAACCCGTATTTGATGATGACGTAAATGATGTTCCCATTGATGGAGGCTTAAGTTTACTGGTAGCAGCAGGCGTTGGTTATGGTGCAAAGAAAATGAGGGATAAGAAAAAGCAACAACAAGACTAATTATAGAAAAAGGCAACTAATTTTAGTTGCCTTTTTCTATTTGCCAAACATTCTATCTAAATAATCTTCTGTAAATTCTAAGTAAGTAGGATTTCCTGTTGGAGTAGAATTGGGAGCACTACAAGCAAATAAATCTTCCAACAAAACCTTCATTTCTTTTTGAGATAAAGTTTGCCCAGATTTAATGGCTTGTTGTCTGCACATACAACGTACTAGCTTTTCTCTTTTGCTATATTTTACATCGTTGCTAAAATGTTTAAACTGTTCTAATAGCAATTCAATTGAATGTTTTTCATTGCCAGAACCAATATCTGCAGGGGTTCCTTGTATAACAAAAGTGTTGGTGCCAAAGGGTTCAATTTCATAACCCAATGCAGCTATTTCTGGCAATAAATCTTCTAACAAAACAGCATCGGGAGTAGCCAATTCCAATGTTACAGGGAAAAGGCTTTTTTGTGTTGCAGGAATTTTACTATGTGTTTGTTGTGTATATCGTTCATACAAAATACGTTCGTGTGCATGTTGTTGATGTACCAACATAAAACCAGTATTGCTTGTTGCAATAATATAGGTTTGATGAAGTTGTATATAAGGATTGTTGCTTTGTAGTTCTACGGTGAGCTTAGGAAATACAGTGTTACTATTAGCAGTTGTTTTTTCATATTCAAAAGTTGAATGTGGACTTCCGTCATTTGGGGAAGTAAAAAAATCTTTCCAATGTTTTAATTCACTTTTAGCAGTTGGTTCAATTTTATGTGCTTGGTGCTTTCCTGTAAATGTTTGGTATAAGCCAGACGAAACAGTGTTTTGTTTTTTATCTTCAGTAAAGGGCATATTTACAGAATCTAAACTTTGTATTTCTGCGTTTAAAGTAAAGTCTAAACTTGGTGCAATACTAAACTGGGCTAGTGCATGTTTTACAGCAGCTTGTACAAAAGCATAGACAATTTTTTCGTCTTCAAACTTAATTTCTTGCTTGGTTGGGTGTACATTAATATCTATAAATGAAGGGTCTAAATCTATAAACAACACATAGCCAGGAAAACTATCTTTAGCAATCATACTATCAAAAGCATTGTTTACAGCATGGTTTAAATAAGCACTTTTTATAAAACGGCTGTTCACAAAAAAATATTGATCGCCACGAGTTTTTTTAGCAGTTTCTGGTTTCCCAACAAAACCATAAATGTCCATATAATCGGTTTGCTCTTGAACGCTCACCAATTTAGCATTGTAATTATTGCCTAAAATTTGAACAATTCGTTGTTTTAAAGTACCAGCTTCTAAATGAAAAACTTGTTGACCGTTACTCGTTAACGAAAAAAATACTTCAGGAAAAGCCATTGCCACTCTAATAAATTCATCAACAATATGCCTCATTTCGGCAGCATTGCTTTTTAAAAAATTTCTTCTTGCAGGAACATTGAAAAACAAGTTTTTCATGCTAATGGTTGTACCAATTGGTGCAGCACACAATTCTTGTTTAACAACTTGGCTATTTTCAATTTCTATAAAAGTACCCAATTCATCTTCGGCTCTTTTTGTTTTCAATTCAACTTGTGCAACAGCGGCAATACTTGCTAAAGCTTCTCCACGAAAACCCATGGTTTTAATGCGAAACAAATCTTCTATTTGTTGAATTTTACTGGTGGCATGTCGCTCAAACGCCATTCTAGCATCAGTTTCACTCATGCCCTTGCCATTGTCAACCACAGAAATTAAATTTTTGCCCGAATCAGACACAATCAGCTTTATTTCGGTGGCCCTTGCATCAACTGCATTTTCAAGCAATTCCTTTACAGCACTGCTTGGACGCTGAATGACTTCTCCAGCAGCTATTTGGTTAGCAATATTATCGGGCAATAAATGAATAATATCAGACACAACAATTCCGTTTATTTTGAAAGGCTGTAAAAATAACTGTATCTTATTTAAAACGGCTTTTTTCTATTAACTCAAAAATAGTTTACCTATGAAAAACCACTTTGTTAAGTGTTGCCTTGTTATTTTTATTTTCTGCTCTTGCCAAAAATCAGTTGACACTTCTGTTATCAATCTTTCAATAGACTTAGATCCTGTACCTACATTAACAGGAACAACTTATACAATTTTTCAAGGGCAACAATATTCTGATAAGAATACTTATGTGTCTGTGAATTTAACAGAGTTGAAGTTTAAAGTAAAGTTTGATAGTTCAGCTATTTATAAAACAGTAGAAAGCTGTAATCAGGGCGATATAAATAAGTTATATGGCTTTTCAGACAACAATTCATTGCACCACAATTATAGTGCAAGGTTTGGCTGGCGATGGTACAACAATGCACTTGAAATTTTTGCATACAACTATAACAATAGCATTGTATCTTTTAAAAAAATTGGCAATGCAACAATTGGAGTAGAGGAAATGTATACTATTAAAATAGTAAATGATACCTATATTTTTACATTTGGAGAAACCACTTTAAAGCTGCCACGTCTTAGTACAACAACAACTGGTATTGGTTATAAACTTTATCCTTATTTTGGAGGAACAGAAACTGCACCTCATGATATTAAAATTTGGATTGAGGAGTTGTGAAATAATCGTAGCATTGTTTGTTGATACTCTTGCTTAGTGCCACTTCAATATTTAACTAAACAAGTAAGCAATATCTTCTTCAGATAACGATTTTACAAATCCATCATCTTCAGTTACCAACTCTTCAGCCAATTGTTTTTTGCGTTGTTGTAAGTTGATAATTTTTTCTTCAATGGTGTCTCTACAAATTAGCTTGTAGGCAAATACATTTTTAGTTTGTCCTATTCTATGGGTTCTATCAATAGCTTGTTGTTCAATGGCTGTATTCCACCAAGGATCAAATAAAAAAACATAATCTGCAGCTGTTAATGTTAAGCCAGTATTGCCAGCTTTTAAACTAATTAAAAATAAATTTGTAGTACAATCTTTTTGTTGAAAAGCGTCTACCATTTCACTTCTTTTGGCAGGTGGAGTTTGTCCATCAAAATGAAAATAAGCAATGCTCTGTTGATCACATGCTGAGCTTAATAAATTTAACATAGAACTAAACTGAGAAAAAACAATGGCTTTATGATTGCCTAAGATATTGTGTAATTCCTGCAACAACATTTCTGTTTTAATACTTTCGGTACAATTTTGTTGTTCTTCAATGGGCAATAACAAAGGTGTATTACAAACCTGACGCAACTTCATAATCCCTTGTAAAACGGCCAACTTAGTTTTGTTAAGTCCGTTGTCTTTTATATTGGTTAAAATGTTGCCTTTAATTTGTGCACTAATTTCGTTGTACACCATTCGTTGTTGTGGGTGCATTGTACACCATAAAATACTTTCTGTTTTATCTGGTAAATCTTTAGCAACTTGCTCTTTTGTTCTTCTCAAAATAAATGGAGCAGTAATTTTTTGTAGTTGTTTAATTTTTTCTTCATCTCTATATTTATCAATTGCATCGGCGTATTCTTTCTTAAAAAAATCTCTGCTACCAAACATGCCTGGTAAAGCAAAATTTAATTGGGCATATAAATCAAACGTATTGTTTACAACAGGTGTACCACTTAATGCAATGCAAATATTTGCTTGCAAGGCTCCAATGGCTTTTGTAATTTGTGCTGTTGGGTTTTTAATGTTGTGACTTTCATCTACTACTGCAACACCATATTGGCTTGAAAAAAGCAGCCCATTATCTGCTCTTACTGTTCCATAACTCGTGATTACAACTTGCAAATCTTCATTCAGCAAATCTGCTTCTTTTCTATTTGTTCCATGATACACCAATGCTCGAATTGATGGTGCAAATTTCTCCAATTCTTTTTGCCAATTGTACATTAATGAGGATGGGCAAATAATAATATTCTTTACACCACTATTTTGTTGAATGTAATGAGCTAGAAAACAAATGGTTTGTAATGTTTTGCCCAAACCCATATCATCGGCTAAACAAGCTCCAGCTCCAACATCAGCCAACAAAGCCATCCATTCAAATCCTTTTTGTTGGTAAGGTCTTAACGTTGCTTGAACACTTGACGGAAGTTCATAAACCACAGTTTCGCTAGTTTGCCAAGTATTCCATTTTTGCCACCAATCTTTTTGAATGGTAGTTTGCAATAAAGTAGTTGCTGTGTTGTTTCTATTTTCAGTAATAGCCATCCATTTGGCTACTTCAATTAAATGACCATTAATTTTTCCATGCTTAATAATTGCTGCATATTGTTTTATCCATTCATCATCAAACACACCTAAGCT
>JAGOUF010000260.1 GCA_018061385.1 Chitinophagaceae bacterium
TAAGTAATTCTTTCTAAAATAGCAGCATCTAATAAGCTATATTCATTAATAGAAACATTATTTTTTGCTTCAATAGAGCCTAGTTGAGTGAAACTATTTCCATCAAAAGATTTTTCAACAACAAATAAGTGATTGTTGATTTCATTGGTTGTAGACCATTGTAAGTTTACTTTTTTATTGCTATTTAAAGTTGCAGTAAACGACAGAAGTTTAACAGGAACAACTGCTGTTTTTGTGTACCAAATTGGAGCTGTAATTGTTCTGTTACCAGCAATGGTAATATCTAAATAGTAATAGGCATTTATTCCTGTGGATAAAGAATAATCAGTATAGTTTAAAGTACTTGCACCAATACTCGTTAACTGAATTGCAGGAATGTTGCTTCCAGCAACACCATACATAACTTTTATAGTTGGTGTAAAACTTGGATTGGTTGGATCTATTGCATAAACACTAATTGTTGGTGGAAGTGTTCCGTTAGCAATGCTTCCCATTAGTTGATTGTTTAATGTAAATTGAACTCTAGTGTCACAATCTTCTGTGGCATAAAAATTTCTATTTAACATAGCTGTATAAAAATCGTTAGAGTTTAGTGCAGGTGCAATTGTAACCAATCTATTATTTGAGCTTCTACCAAAGTTGGTATAGTGTGTATCATGATCCATCATTGGACCAATATGGTAGCCTTTACTTAACATTCTAGTGTAAAAATCAATGTATGAAAAAGAGGAAGGAGGATCTGAATAAGTAGTATTTGTACTAAATGCAGGACCGCTTGCAATGGCCATTCCAACAACTGCACTATCTGCAGTTGCATTGTATGCAATGCCTGTTAAGTTATTAAAATCAGAAAAAGATGGATGTGCAAATGTTGCAAAAGCATTGCCACCTAATTGGTTAATGGTTCTAAATAAACCTGTTGTACCAGTGGTTTCTGGGGTGCCTATATAATCGCTTTTGGGTACATAAATATTGTAGTTGTTGTTCTCCCAACCAATTAATTGATTGGTTCCATAAATTAACACATGGCCACCATTGCTAAGCACACCCCATTCCATTCCATATAAAGCTAAAAAGTTAGCACTTGTTGCTGCTGCTGCTTGGTTTAAACCTGGTTGCCAATCGGCAATGTGCATACCTGCTGTAGCATGGTTGTGTTCTGAAATTCCTAAAAAATCCATACACAAAGAATTTTTTGCATAGGCATAATCATTGGCAGGTGTTAAACTATTATTGTCTTGATTGCCATCTGAATAAGAAGAGTGAGCATGTAAATTACCAAAATAATAATTCAATGCCGCAACTGCAGTTGTTGTAATAGTAGCAGTTAAAGGATTGGTTGTTAAATATTTTGTTCCTCCATTGCAATTGCTATTCATGGCAAAAACAAAATAGTAATAAGTGGTAGATGACGTAAGTCCATTATCTATAAATCCAGTGGAATTTGAAACTTGAATAACTGTTCCATTTCCAAAACTACTTCCAATTGTATAATTTGTATTATCAACTGGGTTTGTGTTTAGTGTTGATGATGTTGAACGAATAATTAAATAAGCATCGGCAGATGTTGATGGAGAAAAATATCCAACTGAAGAAGTGTTGCTTATTGTAATATTTAAATTGGTAGCTTGTGCTGTTGGTGTTACACAAGTTGGTAATGATGTTGTGCTAATATTGTTGCTTAATGGGCTAATTGAATTATACACTGGGCCACTTGTACAGTTTTGATTGTTCAATCCAAAAACATAAAAATAATAGGTTGTTCCACTAACCAAATTATTTGCAGTAAATGTGTTTGCAGCAGTTCTTGTAACAACAGAACCATTTCCCAAAACATTGCCACCATTATAAGTTGTTCCATTATTTAATGTTCCAGAAAAAGTTGATGATAAACTTCTTACAATTAAGTATTCATTGGTATTTGCAGCAGCTGTAAAAGTTCCTGTAATGGAGTTCAACCCAACATTTGAAAACTGTAAATTGGTTGGTTGAGTTGGAGGTGCAGCACATGGTAATGCACCAGCTAAAGTTGTTGCTGAGCCTGTTAAAGGACTTGCAGTTAAATACAATGGGCCACCTGTACAAGCATTGTTAGTAGAAAATACAAAGAAATAATAAGTAGTAGAAGCATTTAAACCAGTTGCAGTAATGGTACTGTTATTGGCAATCGAAATAACATTTCCGTCACCCAACTCATCACCAACAGAATATGTTGTTAAGTCTGTTGGGTTGCTAGTTAAGACACTGTTGTTGCTAATAACTACTAAGTAATTTTGTGGGGCAGGAGAAGCAGGTGTAAACGAAAATGTAATGGCATTGTTAATTACAGTTCCTGCAACAAAATTGGTTGCTTGTGCTGTTGGTGTGGCACAAGGTGTTGTTGGTACAGCAGTTACTTTAACATTGTCTAAACCCAATCTTGGTCTGCTACCAGTTGTTCCACCACTTCCATTGTGATAATAGAAACGCAATTTTGCCGTAGCAGAATTGTTGAAAATTGTAGGCATTGGAATATTTACAATACTGCCAGAAGTTGGACTGTTGTTGGTAAAGTTTAAAACTTGTGCTCCGGTAATTTCTGTAAAAGTTGTTCCATCTATAGTAGCATAAACCCTAAGAGAGCCATTTCTGTTACCCGTTGAGTTATTAAGTGAGGCCCAATCGAAACTTAAAGTACCAACATTTACACCTGTGAAATTTAAGTTTAAATCCATTGCAACAGAGTTGTTGTTGTCTGATGTTCCTGTTGCAAGTAAGGTTAATCTTTCGTTTTCTTTATAAACACCACTTCCATAACCTCCTGAGCCTGTTGGTGGTATTTTCCATTCTAAAGAAGAAGCTACAATACGTAATGCACTTGGAACTGTGCCAGTTGCATTTACTACATTTCCATTCCAAGCAGTTGCACCAATACCTGATGCAAAATTCCCATCTTGTGGGGTTGTATTAAATACCCAATTTCCAATATCTGAAAAATTCTCAGTATAAGTGAAATTCGGTTGACTAGAAAGTTGAATTGGGGTTTGGCTATTGGCAGTAATACAATAGCAAAAGAGTACTATTACTAGTATGGTTCTATTAAGCATTATTCATCGTTTGTTCAACAACAAAGATGGGCTAATTTTAGGTATAGAAATCATAAAATGTTATAGGAGAAAACAAGGAGTTAAAATAGAAATCACACTATCATTTATGAAACATCAAATTGATTGTTAAATTGTTGCTTTACCTGTTTTACTTTTTCTAAAACTTCTGTTTCTAAAGTGTTTTTGTAAAGTGTAATCTTTTCAGCAATATCAGTATTAAAACTACCAATAACTTGTGCTGCTAAAATGCCAGCATTTTTTGCAGCATTTAAAGCTACAGTTGCTACTGGTACACCATTGGGCATTTGTAGAATTGATAAAATAGAATCCCATCCATCAATGGAGTTAGATGATTTTATTGGAACACCAATTACAGGTAGTGTGGTAATGCTAGCAATCATTCCTGGCAAATGAGCTGCTCCGCCAGCACCTGCAATTACAACTTTTATTCCTCTTTCTTTTGCTTTAGAAGCATAGTCAATCATTCTTTGAGGAGTTCGATGTGCAGAAACAATTGTTAATTCAAACGGAATATTGAATTGCTCTAAAATATCTGCAGCAGCTTTCATAATTGGTAAATCACTGTCGCTGCCCATTATAATTCCAACTAAAGGATTTTGTGTTTTGATTGACATATAAAAAGTTAAAGTGGAAAGATAGATTTAAAATTTATTTTTTTAACGAAAGAGCATATTTTATTAAGAAAGATTCAGCATCTAAAACTTCTATATCTGAAAAATGAAAATCTTTTACGTTCTCTGTAACTATACAAGTACAGCCAGCATTTTTTGCTGCATGGTATTGTAATCCATCTTCTAAATCAAGAATTTTTTTATTGTTTGTAATAGTTAGCAAATCCTCAGTTTTGTTTTCTGCTAATTTTATTTTTTCAGCCAATAAAGCAATTTTGTTTTTTGCAACAACAGCACCACTTTTTTTAGAAGAAAAATAAAAGGCAATTGCAAAACAAGATGATGAACTAAAAAGTTGAAATTTTTTATCTTCAGATAAGCTTAAAACCCTTGCAGTATAAGTAAATACTGGATATTCTTTATTAAGAACACTTACTAAAATATTGGCATCAAGAAATACTTTCACAATGGTTATTTTCTTGATTCGTAATATTCTGATTTAAGCTTTTTGTTGCTTCTGTTTTTTGTGATGTACTCTGCTTGACCATCGGCAACAGTGTTAACCCAATCGGCAACTGGCAAATCGTTTAATGATTTGTAGTTGTTGTGTGTAAGTTGGCTATAAAGAAATTCTGTTAACCTCGATAAACTCATATTGTGTTTTTCGGCAAAATCTTTGGCCTTTTCTATTACAGAAGCATTGA
>JAGOUF010000261.1 GCA_018061385.1 Chitinophagaceae bacterium
TTCGTTACATTAGTTTTTGTGCCCGTAACAACAGTTGGTGCAGTTGGAGCAAATACTTCAATATCATCTATTGCCCAACCATCATTTACGCTACTAATATCTGAGATAAAACGGAACCTGATTTTTACATTAGATTGATTTGCAGTACCTGGCAATGAAATACTACTGGTAATCCAACCATTTACTGCCGTGGAAAATGCACTACTTAAATTATTCCAAGAATTGCCTCTTGCAGTTCCATTGTACCATGCAGTGCCATTTATAGTATTAAAATTAGCACCAGTTCCAACTACGTTTTCTATTTTAGTCCATGCACCACCACCTATTGAGATTTCTAGATAACCGCCATCACAACATGCTTCTGTTGCAAATTTATGTTTGAAACGTAATATTGTGTTAGAAGTTTGTCCTGTAAAATCAAATTGTGGTGAAACCAATACTGCATCATGGTTATTTTCATATGCGATTGCTAATCCTGTAATCCATGCATTTGGAGCAGAATATGAGCCACTGATTATAGTTTTTGTAGGAGCGCCTACCACCCAATTGTTCAGTGTGCCGGTTACAATTTCAGAACCCCATCCTGTATTTCCTATAGAATCAAAATTTTGCATGTATGGCAAATTACTCACAACTGGAGAAGTTGTAAAGCTATCTTGTAGACTATATGCTGTACCTATTGAGTTGGTAGCATAAGCACGATAATAATATTTTGTGGAGTGCGTTAAACCTCCAATTGGCTTTGAATACGTACCTAAAGCCACAAGTGGATTTGTTGTTGAATCTACTACACCCAAACCAGATAAAACAGGCATTGGTGTAGTTGAATAAACTATGCCACTAGCCAACACTGGATCGCCACCATTACTGGTAATGTTGCCACCAACTGTTGCTGTGTATGCTTGCAAATTTGTTGCTGCTGCTTTTAAAACAGTTGGAATTACATTGGCAGCATTTGTTGTAAATGTACTATCTGGCCCATAAGCCGTACCGATTGAGTTTACTGCATAAGCACGGTAATAGTAAGTAGTGCCTAATGTTAAATTTCCTATGTTAACTGTAAAAACGCCTGAAGTAATTACTGGATTAGTAGCCGAATCTATAACACCAAAAGCGCCACGAACCGGAGCTGGCGAGGTTGAAAGAACAATACCACTTGCAATAACATTGCTACCCCCGTTATTTATAATGTTACCACCAAGACTTGCGAATACAGTGGTAATATTAGAAGTAGCACCTGTACCAACACTTGCAATGCTAGGCAATCCCATATCGGCTTCGTCTGCTCCTAAATCTGGAGCAAAACCACCACCGTTTACCGAACCAAGCGGTCCAGGACGAACATTTCCATCATAATCAGTTGTTAACCAAGTGGTATCCCCAACAGATTCAAATGGACTTGAACCACCTGATTGAAAATGTAAATCAGTTGATGATACAAAGTTTGGAGCGAAGTTTAATGAATTTGAATCTTTAAAAGTAACAGCTTTGAAAGAATTTAATGTTGTATAATTAACAGTACCAATTCTACCAGCATAACCAGAAACACCAGAAACCCAATAGTTATTTCTATTTATTGCAGTTGCCGATGAAAATGTTGTAGCCGATCCCAAAAATATATTTGAACAAGCTTGTCCAGTATTATCTGATTGGTTGTTAACTAAAATATTATTTCTTAGTTCGGTTATTGTAGCTGTAGTACTAGATAAATATATACAGGCCGAAAAATTTAAATTACCAGAACCAGTATTAAGTTTATTTAAAACTATGGTGTTATGCAAGATTCTTAAATTTGTTACTGCAGAACTAGAGAAAATACCATAATTTGTAAAAGAAGTTGAAGTTGATGAATAATGGAAAGCGGTAATGTCTCTTATAAAATTATTGTATATAAGTATACCAGCATTAGCACTCGCGTTACTTAATGTGATGCCATAAGCACCATAGCCTGAAGATGTAGGTTGCGCAACATCGTGAATATTATTATTTCTGATAACTGCACCTGCATTTGTAGTAGCGATGTCAATTCCTGCAACAGATGCTGAGTACCCACTTAGCGTATCTCCTACTCTAATATCATTCCCTTCAATTATCACTGAGTTAGCTGTAGGTGTAGCTTGAGTAAAGGCAGTTAAAATACCCCTTAAACCAACATTATCAGCCATTACATTTGTTCCAATAACGTTGTTTCTTATTACTAAATTATCTTGGGGATATGCTGATAATCCATAAGTATAGATGCCATAATAACATCTTGTAATATTATTGTTTTCTATTAACATATTGTCGTTGTCGGCTGCGCCAGTTACTGTAGTAACAGTTCCAGGAACTGTATTCGACCCACTGTAAATTCCATAACTTGCTGTGGTTACAATAGCACTGCTTCTACCCCCAACTATATTACAGTTTTTTACGATTACATTTAAACAGCCATTAGCAGTTGCACTTGCAGAGCTAAACCTTACACATGCTGTGCTTGCGTTTGTAGTAACTGCAACTTGTATTGTTAAGTTGCGTTCGCCAGTAGTTAAAGGATCATCTCCATCAATGGTAACATTGTCTGCTCCAATAAACTCAAGTATACCACGACTTGCAGTAGGTACAGCAGCAGAGTTTATGGTAACATTACCTTGTGGTTGAATTAGAATACTGGTGTAAACCGAAGATCCTGTGCCCGAACTTAATAGTTGCGTTGCGGGTGCTGTTTCAGTTGTGTTTGCTGTTACCATAATGGTAATTGCACCTTGGTGAGTACCAGCATTAATGGCTGCAAATGCTGCATTAACTGTGGTGTAAGTAGTGGGTCCTGTTGTTGCTGAAGTTGCTGTAACGCTAACTTGGGCTGTTGCTTTAAAAAACAACGCACCAAACAACAATAAGAAAGTGGTCAACACAAATTGTTTAACACCTCTTCGTTCTGGTTTTAGATTGTAAAAAGAATTCATATATTAAAATTGGTTTTTGTTTTTTGGTTGATAATGCTCAATTATTACCCTAATAAAAAGCACATTGAAAGTAACAAACATTGCTATTAAATGTTTGAATTAGTTGAATAAGATAAAATAAGGTATTAGTTATTCCAAACCATACTATGCCATCCCGGCTTACCATGGTTTTGTAAAAAGCACAAGCCATCGTTTTTTTTAGACGATGAATTTTCGAGTTGTTTGCTTGACTTTATTTGATACATTTAATTTTCGGCATATTGGAATACTAAACAAATATTAAGGAATAACTTTAATAAAACAAACATTTATATAGTATTAAGGTAAATTTAATTCCGATACTCTTAATACTATGTTTTTTAGAAATTAAGCGATAGTTGCAATTAGGCACAAAAAAAGCCCCCCGAAATTCGGAGGGCTCTGTATAAAAAATATTATTTAGAATTATTGTTTAATCATCTTAACCACTTTGGTGTTACCTGATGTACTTATACGTACAAAGTAAACGCCTTGGCTTAGGTTTGATAATTCGTTAATTGTTAAGGTTTGATTGCCGTTATCAATTGTTTGATTTACCGAATACATTAATCTTCCACTTAAATCCATTACTTCTATTGTAGCTACACCAGCTTTTGCATCGCTAATGCTTACCGTTAGTTTATCGTTAAATGGATTTGGATATGCAGCAATTTCTGATGTTAATGCTTCTGTATTAACTACTGTTACCACTGTGCTGTATTCAAATTTACCGTTTTCATCTAATTGTTGTAAGCGGTAGTATAATTTGTTTACACCTGTTAATGCAAATGCTGATTTATCAGTTGATACATAGTTGGTACGGCTTGCGTTGTTTGAGCCTTTTACAAAACTTACAACTTCAAACGTTTTACCATCAATACTGCGTTCAACATTAAAGCCTGCATTGTTTTTCTCGCTTGCAGTTATCCAGCTTAAACGAACATCAGCATTTTGTTTCTCAGCTGTAAAGCTTAGTAATTTAACTGGTGTTGTTGTAGTGCTAGAGTTTATACCTGAAGCAAAATTAATGTGCATGTATTTACCATTGTATTCGTACACATCAAATGTGTAACCAGTAGCAGCTGTTAAACCTGTAACATTTACGCTTGTGCCTGCACCCATATAAACTATATAGTTACCGGTACCTGTTGTATTTGTTGAGCCATAAACAGCACTTGCACCATACATGGTATTATTTGTAGGTGCAACAGCTAACACTGATGTTAAACGTGCCACTACCATACGGCCTGTACCGTTACCTGCGGTAAACGAAACACTTGCTGATGTTGCTGAAGGTGTTGCTGTAACATTGCTTGCTGCTGTTGTTGGTGTTACTACATTTACTACTTCGATATCATCTATTGCCCAACCTTCGTCTGTAAATCCATCAGCATAAAAACGGAAACGAACTTTTACATTTGATTGCGTTGCAGCACCTGTTAAAGGTACAGCAG
>JAGOUF010000262.1 GCA_018061385.1 Chitinophagaceae bacterium
TCCAGAAGGTGGAAAATGGCGTAATTTAAGTAGCATGAACGATGTGAAGTATGTAAAAGATGCTTTAATTAAAACTGGTTTTTCGGCCAATGATATTGATACGTTATGTAATAAAAATGCCACTAAAAGTGGAATGGTAAAAGCTTTAGACGATTTGTACAATAAAGTAGGAGAAGGTGATATTGTGTATTTTCAATTTTCGGGTCATGGGCAACAAATTGAAGATGATAATGGAGATGAATTAGATGGTTACGATGAGGCTTTAATACCTTACGATGCTGCTGCAACTTTTGATCCTGTTACTTATAAAGGTCAAAACCATTTTAGAGATGATTTATTGGGTGAAAAATTAAATGCCATTCGCAAGAAAGTGGGACCAAAAGGTAGTTTAGTTGTGTTGATAGATGCTTGCCATAGTGGCACAGCAACAAGAGATGCAGGAATTAAAAGAGGTATTGAACAACCATTTTTAGTTCACGGAAATTATAAGCCCAATGTAAAAATTGATTTAAACAGAAATCCTGAACAAGGAATGTTAGAAGGTTTTACAGATGGAATGGGAACAATGGTTGTATTTAGTGCTTGTAGCCCAAACCAACCCAATTATGAGTTAAAGGATAACGAAAAAAATGGTGTAGGAAGTTTAAGTTATGCTTTTGCAAAGTCTATTGCCGATTTACCTGCAGAAAGTAGTTATAGAGTGTTGTTTCAAAAAATGAAATCATTTATACAAGGCGATATTGCTACACAAATTCCTATGATAGAAGGCGATGTTGATTTAGAAGTTTTTGGCGGGAAATATATTCCCAAACCAACCATTATTGCTGTAGATCAAAAATTTAACAACGCATCTAATAAATACAACGATACCACTTTTGTAATTAATTTGGGCGAATTGAACAGTATTTATAGAGGTACACAATTGAAAATATATAAAGTTGGTAGTAAAGAAATTTATGCAGATGCTGTTGTAAAAACAGTAAGTTCTTTTCAAAGCATTTGTTTATCTACTAAACCATTGAAGAAAAACGATGCTTACGAAGTAAAAATTGATGCATCGAGTGCAGGTGAGTTTTCTGCAGCTTTAATGCTTCAAAACAGCGTTGGTGATAATAGTTTGGCCAAACAAGCGATGAGCAGGTTTCAAAATTTTGTAAAGCCTTTTCAATATATCAGTTTTAATGAAAACCCAGATTTTACATTAGATTTTGCAAAAAATAAAAATGGCGATTTTACAATTTCATTGTTAGAAAAAGGCGATAGTGTACGTTATGTAAAAACAGTAAAAGATAGTTTAACAGGCGATGATTGTAAATATTTTTTAGATGGAATTAAGCGTAGCATGAGGGTGAAATATTTAAGAAATATGGTTGACGGAGGTGCTTTATCTAAAGATATAAAAATAGAAGTAGTACCAAAAAAAACTACCTCTAATCAGAATGAAATCGTAATGAATCCGAATGATGCTTTTGAAATTAGAATAACCAACAATGGCAATACTCCTTACTACTATACCATTATAGATATTATGCCTGATAATGATATGAAAGTATTGTTGCCAGATGAAACTAGCGAACCTCAAGACTTTGTTATTAACCCTAAACAAACCATTCCAATTGGAGAAATAACTGTTGATGAAGGCACTCCCAATGGCAAAGAAGTATTTAAAATTATTGTTACAAAAACACCAATAGACTTAAGAGGTGTTGTAAATAGAAGCAAAACAAGAAGTGCAAAAGGTGCACCTAATTCAATTGAAAATGTAATTGATGATTTGTTTAAAGATAGCAACGATCAAAGAGCTACTCGTTCATCTATTGGTAATATTAAAGTAGACGAAGTAGGAGTGTTGAGTTGTGGTTTTACCATTAAAAATTAAGTTCTTAAATCTGTAATAGCATAAAAAATGGCTGCAATTGCAGCCATTTTTTATGCTATTACTTTAAGTGTATGTTTTATTTTATTGGCTTTATGTGTTAAGTCTTGATAGTCTTTACTTACAATAGTTACATGCCCCATTTTTCTTCCTGGTTTGGTTTGTGTTTTGCCATATAAATGCACAAAAACATTGTCCATTTTAAGTACTACATTCAATCCTTCATAAATAGCATTGCCACTATAATTGTCAGCCCCAATTAAATTTACAATTGCCGATGGTAGTATTGCGTCAGTATTGCCTAAAGGAAAATTTAATAGAATTCTCCACAACATATCATATTGGCTGCAATAGTTGGCTTCAATGGTATGATGACCACTGTTGTGAACTCTTGGTGCTGTTTCGTTTACTAAAACTTCATCCTTAGTGTTTACAAACAATTCTACTGCAAATAAACCTGGCGATTGTAAATTTTTGACTACCGATAAAGCAATGGCTTCTGCTTTCCATAAAACACTTTCTGGTAAAATAGCAGGTGACAATTGATAATCCAATAAGTTTAAATCTTGATTCACCACCATTTCTGCAGGAGGATAAATTGCAGTTTCTCCACTACTGCTCATGGCTACAATGATGGCAATTTCTTTTTTAATAGCTACCATTTTTTCTAAAACAGCTGGGGCATCAAATGCTTTTTCAATATCGGTAGCTGTACGCAACAATTGCACACCTTTTCCATCGTAACCACCTTCTCCAATTTTGTGAACAGCAGGTAAAAAGGAAGTATGTTGCTGTACATCAACCAATGATTGAGTAGTAACAAAATCTGAAGATGGAATTTGATGATTTTTATAGAATTCTTTTTGTAAAATTTTATTCTTAATAATTTTTATTGCCGAAGGTTTGGGAAAAATTTTCACACCTTCTTCTTCAAGCTTAAATAGAGCATCAATATTTACAGCTTCAATTTCTATGGTTAATGCATCTAAATGTTTACCAAAGTTGTACACTGCATCAAAATCTTGAATATTTCCTTTTATAAAATGATGGCATAAATGTGCAGCAGGACAATTTTCATCATTTTCTAAAACATAGGTTTCAACAGTATAATTGGCTGCTTGTTGAAGCAACATTCTTCCCAATTGTCCACCACCTAAAATGCCAACTTTCATAGAAGTCCTGAGCGGAGTCGAAGGATTGATTTCATTTGTATCGAGCGGAGCCGAGATACTGTTTTGTAATTCAAATTCTTGGTATTTACTATGACTCATATTTTGACATTGTGCTAGAAGCTGCAATTTGTGAAAATTCTGTTCAATAATTGCTTTTTTCTTTGCTCTACTCCAACCTTTAAGTTGTATTTCTCTTTCTTTTGCTTCTTTCAAAAATGGAATTACTTCATAGTATTTCAATAGCAATGGCCTACGTTTAGCAGTATAACAATTTGGAAAAGTTCCATCTATATGTTGTTGAAACCTTTTTAGTAAATCATTAGTTAGCCCAACATAATAGCTATCATCATTACAAAGAAGTATGTAAACAAAATAATATTCTTGCATAAACACAAATTAAAGACTTTCTAAATAATCACATCTCGACTCCGCTCGATGTAGCTAAAAATCTTTCGACTTCGCTCAAGACTTTTAGCTACATTTGTTTCCACATGTTGCCAGATTATCCTCATAAAATTTTTTCTGATAAAAGAACTGTGTACACTTTGTTGGTACAAAGTATGGCTATGGGTTCTTAATTACAAGGTTTTATTTTATTGTATATGTGTGCCTACTAAAACAGGATTTACAAACGTATTTTATTCTACAAATTGCTATAAAATATTTCTTTCAATTAAAACTATAAATAAATTTATATGGAATCAATGATTGCTGAAAAAGTAAAGTTGGCTACTCAAGCTGATTTTTTGCCTTTACAAGGAACAGATTATGTTGAGTTTTATGTTGGAAATGCAAAGCAAGCTGCTCATTTTTATAAAACAGCTTTTGGTTTTCAAAGCTTGGCTTATGCAGGGCCAGAAACTGGGGTAAAAGACAAAGCAAGTTATGTTATTCGTCAAAATAAATTGACGTTTGTGTTAACCACTCCCATTAAAGCCAACAACGAAATTGCTGATCATATTTATAAGCATGGTGATGGAGTTAAGTTTTTATCGCTAAAAGTTGAAGATGCAACAGATGCTTGGTTACAAACTACACAACGAGGAGGTAAAAGTTACTTGGAACCAACTGTTTTAAAAGATAAAGAAGGTGAAGTTGTAATGAGTGGAATACATACTTATGGCGATACTGTACATTTATTTATTGAAAGAAAGAATTATGACGGTGTGTTTATGCCTGGCTTTAGAAAGTGGGAGAGTGCATATAATCCTTTAGAAACTGGTTTATTGTATGTAGATCATTGTGTTGGAAATGTGGGTTGGAATCAAATGAATCCTTGGGTGAAATTTTATGAAGATGTAATGGGTTTTAAAAATATTTTAAGTTTTGATGACAACGATATTTCAACTGAATAT
>JAGOUF010000009.1 GCA_018061385.1 Chitinophagaceae bacterium
GCTGGGCAGTAATCAAATCATGCAGTTTATCAAATTCTAATTGTTTATCTTTTAGCTGTATTTGATTTCACCGTTGCATTACGTGAAAACCATTTTAAAATTAAGTTGTCTGATTTTTTGGAATTCTCTAGAATACCTTTTTCAATTAACAACTTTATGAGTCTTGCTAAATCAGTTTGGTCTAAGTTAAAGTTTAAGACAATATTTTCTGTGTTCTCTTCTATCAAAGTATTTATTTCACTGATTTCTTCACCGATATTTGAAATATAACTATAGAGAAGATTTAGCTGTTTAGATAGTATGGCTGACCTTTTATTATTGACTTCAAAAGAATCTTTATAATTTTTTATAATTGTATCTAAAGAGTTTATGAATAATTCTTTTTCCGCCAAATTAGAGATTAACGATAGTGACCTATCAATTTTTGCAATCATCTTTTTTTTCCAAATACCTAAAGATGGTATAGGATACCATTCATTGGAGCTATTAAATTGTACATCTTCAGGCAACTTGTAATCAGGGTAGCCGTTAGGTAATTCACCAATAATTTCTAATTTATTTTCTTCTATTTCATCATTTACACTATCAGTTACTTCATCTCTAGCACCTAGAACAAAATCTTCAAATGTTATTAATTTATTTAATATTTTATTATCGTTAGGCTCATTGATAAAAGTTATTAAAAAGCTGTTTTCTTTGTTTTTATTTGAAGGGTGGTTGTAAAATTTTTCTTCGGCATCATCAAACCATTGTTGGTTATAAAGAGTATCGAGTTCTTCAAATATATCATTGACTGTCATAAGAGATTAATTAAAAATTGACATTGCATTATCTAAATCCGAATTTACAATTTTGGTATATATCTGCGTTGTTTTTATTGTTGAGTGCCCTAAGAGTTTACTTACATATTCAATACGCATACCTTTTTGTAAAGCTCTTGTTGCAAAGCTATGACGGCTAGAATGAAAGCTGATACTTTTTGTTAACTCCGCTTTAGTAGCTATAGTTTTAAGATTCTTGTTAGCATAAGCTGTATTTGAAGAAATAGCTTTAAACAATACACTTGGGTTTGAGTAATCAATCGTATTTGAAAGGAATGGGAAAATAAAATCAGTTGTTTTGGTATCTGGATTTAAGCTTTTGTAATACTCTAAAATTTCAATTGCCTTAGATGGTAATTTTACTGAAATAGATTCTTTGGTTTTTTGTGTAAATATTCTAACGTGTGTACCATCATAGTTACACCAACGCAACTGTAATAAATCAGAAATTCTAATGCCACCTGCATAAGCTGCAAATACATACATGTTTTTATGATGGAACATTACAGTGTTTTCTTTTAATTCTAATTTTTCGATTGCCAATAATTCTTCATCGTTTAAATAGGCCCTGCTGGTTTTTTCCCATGATAACTTATATTTTGTGAAAGGATTTAAATGAGCTTCAATTAAATCTTCCCTAATTGCATCATTAAAAAATTTGCGAAATATTTTAAGGTTAGAGTGAATGGTATTGGGTTTATTACTTAATACATCTCTCATATACTTTTCGTATTTTTTGACAAAATCAAGATCAAATTCATCAAAATAAATATCAGCATTATTGAGGTAGGTTTTTAATTTGAGTAAAACAGCATTTACTTTATCATGTGTACCCATTTTACCTTTTTGTAAAGTTGTTGCTTGAAAATCTTCAATGTACTTTATAAGACTTACTGAAGCCTTACCCATAATTTCTTCTTTAATCTTTTTACTTGAAACATACTTTTTTGAGGTTTCTAAACCAACTGCTGTGCATTCTGCTTCTGAAACTTTTTTTGCAATGAATGCATTAACCTTGGTTGCATTTGGGTACTTCTTTTTTACTCTTTGATTTTGTTCGTCCCATAAATCGGGATGTACTTTAATACCAATAGAAATAAACTTGGCTTTGCGATTTTTAGTAATTCTAAGATAAAGAGGCATTTCACCTTTTTCGTCTACTTTGTTTGCTTTTAATATTACTTTTACTGTTGCCATAAATAACTGATTTACAAGTGTTTGAATAACTTTTTTGCTCTCTTAAAGATACAAAAAAGGTACAACAAATGGTACAACAAATGCTACTTTTTTTAGCTTTTCTTTGCTTTGATATGCAAATAAAGTAAATTATAAATCATTGATTTATAGTATAGTTAGTGTAAATGAATGCAAGTGAGTGAAGTAGTTTTGACCCCGTCCGGTCCGCTAACCAAGAAAAGAAACCTTGTAAGTTAAATGCTTACAAGGCTTTTTTATTTTTGGGGATACAATTGCTAAATTGTACTTTATATTTCAATAGCTTCTCACCCTTTGTGCTGATAAAGTAATAATAACGATCAATTATATAGATGCATTGCAATAAAAAAATAGCAGTTAGGAATGTAGGCGACGCCAATGATATTTTTTGTACTGGTTAGGTTACTTCGCCTATTTATGGTTAATTTAATCTTTATAATCCCCGTCTAAAAAGCTATTTTTTGTAGAAATACAATTATTGGTAGAACTTGTATTTGTTTTTTTATTGCTACCCATTGAGCTAAATAAGAAACTTTCTAGTTTCCTGTTTTCAATGTTTTCTACTCCATTAGAATCTATTAATAAATGTATTTGACTCTGTATAAAATCTGAATTTCTAATTAAATACAATTCCAATTTCGTTTGTTTATTTTCGAGTTTAATTGATGTCGATTTTTTCGAAATCTCAGCAGTTTTACGATCTAAAAATAACCTTGCTTCAACTTTATCGTTATACAGAGAATTGCTTTTAAACACATACTCTTTTTCATAAAATGTTGTTAACCCATCACTACTTACTATTGTTTCTTTTATAAGATAAAAACTTGATTCAGGGTTTGTTTTTTGTTTCTGTATTTTAGTTTTATCAAGTGTTGAGAATAAATTAATTGGTTCTTTTATTATTTTCGGCTCTTCAATTATATTTTCTGAATTAGTGTTGCCTTTTTTCTTTGATTGAAGCAATTTTTTTGTTAAAAAAATTACTATTAAAAGTGACAGAGTGGTAACGTAAATTAGCATACATTAATTTCTTAAATTATTCCTCGTTTTGTTAAATGATATTTCAGAGAGTAAGAATTACCTGTAATTTCTTTGAACCCATTTATATTACATTTATCATCTTCGATAAGAGTGGCATATTTTTCTAATAGATCCCAATAATAAATATTAAATAAAGTTTTAAAATTTTGAACTGCTTCAAAATCGTTAATTGCAATTAGCACATTATTATAGCCCGATAACCTAAAATATCCTTTTTTTATTTCATCATCATCAAGATAATCCAAATATGAGAAAAGAATTAAGTCACTATAAATTTCTTCATATTTAACAAGCCATTGTAAAAGTAATATTTCACAGTCTGTATTTAATTGTTCAAATTCATTAATAGCTTTTTTAGACTCAGTCTCGATCATTAAAAACTCCGCCAATTCGTTTAATCTTTCGTATAACCAATAGAACTTTTCAAAGTTCTTATACGAGGGGAAAAAATGTATAGTTTTACGTATGGTTTTATACTTTTCTAACCAATAGAAATAATCCTCTTTTGTGATATATACTATTTCATCTCTAACAAGCTCTGAATATGCTATTTCACAATGCTGAACTTTCACTAAATACTCTACGGATGGGCTGAAATTTTGTTTTTCATCTTCTTTAATGAAAAAATATATTTGATTGTTAACGTTTTCTAAAAATACACTTCTTTCAAATTGAGAGCAGTTATATATATCTGTAAAGTCATTTTCAACTTCGTTAAAAATTAAATCTAAATGCTTTTTAGAGTTATTGCCAATGAATGAATAACCAGCACAGCCAATATTGCTGCAATCATTACTAGTACATATACCCTTCACTGCAATTAATGCAGTATCGTTACTTTCTCTAAATTCATTAAATGATTCGGTTAATTTGTTTAAAAAAACATCTTTTGTAGCATCTTGATAGGTATTAGAATCATCTAGTAATAATTCTAACATTTCCAAATCCATTTTTTCGAATGAACTAATAATACATTCTTTCTTAGATGCTATTTCTGCCATTTTTTACTTTTTTAATGAAGATATAGTATTGTGCACTAGTTTAAAATACACATTAATTGGCTGCTTTTAAGATATTTCTTTTTTTGTGGCAATCTTTTAGAATTACATATCTAAAATTTCAATTTCAGATCCGTTTAAATCATTTGTGATAAATAGTTGACATGCAAGACGAATTTCTACATTGTTAAAGCCCATTTTTAAAAGTGTCACTGGTTCGTTTCGATCTTTTATTAAAGAGCTACCAGTTAATCCTTTTATTCGAATAACACAGGTTCCGCATTTACCAGTTCCACCACATTCACCAAAATCATCTGGATAAAATTGATCTTTAAGCAATGTCATTAAATTTCGATACTCACCAAAATAAGTGTTTACAACTCTTTTCGAGTCCTTTTCTATTACTGTAAAATGTATTGTATTGTTCATTGGTTCAATAAAAGCTAGAGGAAGGTTATAAGTAAAACTTATGCTTTCACAATTTCTCTGCAATTAAAACAGTATGTATCTCTTTTTCATTATTGCTTTTTTCATATTCCACATGAAATGTTTTTAGCAGTTTAAACTGGTTGGAAGATAATAATTTTTCTAAATCATTTAAATGGTAGTAATAAAAGTAAGTTCTATCTCCGCTACTTGCTGTTTGATAGCCAGAGTTAATTGGATTTCCTTCAACAAAGGAAAGATATAAAACACCTTTTTTATTTAAAGCTGAATAGGCATTTTTTATAAAATGCTCAGCATCCATAGGTGCAAAATAGGGCAAGCAAAAGCCTACAATAATTGCATCGAACAAATCATTTAATTCATGAATCTTTAAAGCATCTAATACTTTGAATGTTGCAGTTGGATTGTTTTGCTCAGCAAGTTGAATCATATTTGGTGCAATATCAATTCCTAAAATATCAAAATCGGGCTTCTGCGTTAATAAGTATTTGGTAATATTTCCAGGTCCACAACCTACTTCTAATAACTTAGAATTTAGATGTTGAAGATGTTTACAAACAAAATCATACGACTCATTGTAAATGGTTAGATGCATGAATTTGTCTTCATAGAGTTGGGCAACTTTATTCCAAGTATCAAACGTTTCTTGATAAGGGTTCATGATTTAATTTTCAGGTCTTGTGTAGTAAAATTAACCAATTTGAGAACTGAAGAATAAGAGATAAGCCTACTTTAATGTAAGTATTATTTTAGGTGCAAGTAATTCAGCCCACTTTTTATATTCTAAACCAGATGGATGTAATCCATCAGAAGCAATCAATTGTGCATTGTTGGCAGCTTCTCTACTTGAAATGGTAATATCAGTATAACTCACTTCAAAACTTAGTGTTACACTTTTATTGATTTCGTTAAACCAATCAATTTCTTTACTTACAGTTGCTTTATTGCTTGCAGAAACTGCTGGTGTTGCACTATAATCTGGAATGGATAAAACAAAAACATGTTCTTTCTTATTTCCTGCAAGTTGAATGGCTTTTAGCAATAAGTTAGTAAATCTAGTTCTGTAAGAAGTAGTGTCGTGTGTTTGATATTGATCGTTTACACCTATCAATAAACTTACGATGGTATAATTATTCATTGGATTTTGTGCATGAATTGCAGATTCAAGATTTAGGGTTGTCCATCCTGTTGTTGCAATGTATTCTATGGGTTCAAATGCAATGTTTTGATTGGCCAATAATTGTTTTGTTTGTTCCGCAAAACGATCAGTTTTAGGCACCGATTGTCCAATTGTGTACGAATCGCCCAAAGCTAAAAATTTTTTCTTAGATGTGTCAATAGCAGTAGAATTAACTATAGGCAATGGAGTTGAAGTAATTTTTATGCAGGCAACTGTAAGTAAACCAAACAGCAATGCTAAATTGAATGCAATCGTTTTCATTAGTTTTTATATACGTAACCGAAAAGCATTTTGTTTGCTGTTGCCCTAAATGTTTTAAGCATTACATTTGCATTTGTTAAAAATTATTCATTAAACTAAAGCAAATGGCAGCAAAAATTAAAGTAGCTAATCCTGTGGTTGAATTGGATGGCGATGAAATGACTAGAATTATTTGGAAATTTATTAAGGACAAGTTGATTCTTCCTTATTTGGAAGTAGATATTAAATATTATGATTTGGGCATGGAATATCGTGATGAAACCAACGATCAAGTTACCATTGATGCTGCAAATGCAATTAAACAATATGGTGTAGGGATTAAATGTGCAACCATTACTCCTGATGAGCAAAGAGTAGAAGAGTTTAAGCTAAAACAAATGTGGAAAAGCCCCAATGGTACTATTCGAAATATTTTGGATGGTACTGTTTTTCGTGAGCCCATTGTTTGCAAAAATGTACCACGTTTAGTACCCAATTGGACTGCACCAATTTGTATTGGTCGTCATGCTTTTGGTGATCAATATCGTGCAACAGATTTTGTTACTAAGGGCAAAGGAAAATTAACTATTAAGTTTGAAGGTGAGGATGGACAAGTGATACAACACGAAGTGTTCAACTTTAAAGGCGATGGCGTTGCTTTAGCAATGTACAATACCGATGAAAGTATTTATGGTTTTGCTAGAAGCTGCTTTAACACTGCATTACAAAAGAAATGGCCTTTGTATTTAAGTACAAAGAATACCATTTTGAAAAAGTATGATGGCAGATTTAAAGATATTTTTGAAGATGTTTATCAAACTGAATTTAAAGCTAAATATGCCGAAGCAGGTATAACTTACGAACATCGTTTAATTGATGATATGGTTGCAAGTGCTTTAAAATGGAATGGCAATTTTGTTTGGGCTTGTAAAAATTATGATGGAGATGTACAAAGTGATACTGTAGCACAAGGCTTTGGTAGCTTGGGTTTAATGACATCAACACTTGTAACACCAGATGGTAAAGTAATGGAAGCAGAAGCTGCACATGGTACAGTTACTCGTCATTATCGTGAACATCAAAAAGGAAAACCAACTTCTACAAACCCAATTGCTTCAATTTTTGCATGGACAAGAGGTTTAGAGTTTCGTGGCAAGTTAGACAATAACCAAGCCTTAATTAATTTTTGCCAAGCTTTAGAACAAGTTTGTATTGAAGTTGTTGAAAGTGGAAAAATGACTAAAGATTTAGCAGTTTGTGTTCATGGTAATAAAGTAAACCATGGAGAACATTATTTATATACTGAAGAATTTTTAGATGAATTAGACAAAGCTTTACAAGCTAAATTGGCTTAAGATATTGATATAAAAAAAGGGCGTCAAAAAATAAAAATTTTGACGCTCTTTTTTATGCACTAGCTAAAAAATTATTTGAAGCTAATTAACTCAACATCAAAAATTAATGTACTATTTGCACCAATTACTGCACTTACTTGTCTTTCTCCATAGCCTAAATGTGGAGGAATAAAAAATCTAAATTTACTACCCATTGGCATGTACTGTAAACCTTCTGTCCAACCAGTAATTACTGCACTTAAAGGAAAACTTGCTGGTTCTCCACGTTTTACACTAGAGTCAAATACAGTACCATCAATAACAGTTCCATGATAATGGCAAGTAACTGTATTTTGGGCTGTAGGCTTTTCGCCAGTACCCATTGTTAATACTTTGTATTGTAAGCCACTAGCAGTTTCTACAACACCTTCTTCATTTTTGTTACTAGCTAAAAAATCTTGTCCAGCTTTTAAATTAGCTGCTGCTTTTTCGTTTTTCATTTCAAATAATTTGTCTGCAATTCCCATAATATAAATTAAAATTTAAAAATACAATTTTATTAAACCAACACTCAACACCTACATCTTCTGCTTATAACCCAAAACTTACACCTCAAACCTTTCAATCATTTCATTCACTTTTTCTTCTTCATTAAAAAAGCCAGCCAATTTTCTAATTACCGTTTCCACCAATGCATCAGGACAACTAGCTCCACTTGTGATTAAAATTTTTACAGGTTGCTTAGTAGGTAGAAAATTGGTAACAGTTCTTTGTTCTTTTGTTTTCCAATTACAATCAATTAATTCATTATTGTTCAAAATTCTATCTGCATTATCAATAAAATAAGTAGGTAATTTTTGTTCACACAATTCTACTAAGTGAGATGTGTTAGAAGAGTTGTAACCACCAATTACAATGGCCAAATCGGCTTCTGTATTCAACATTCCACCAACAGCAGTTTGATTATCATTTGTAGCATAACAAAGTGTATCTCTAGTGTCAGCAAAACGTTCTGCAATATTGTTGGCATTCAGATTATAATGTTTAATCATTACACTTTTTAAATAATCTGCAATCGCTTGTGTGTCTGTTGCCAATTGTGTTGTTTGATTGATTACACCAATTTTTTGTAAGTCTTTTACAACATCAAAACCATCACTAAATTGACCTTTAAATTCAGTATAAAAATCTTCAGTCTTTTTTTCTCCAGTAATGTATTTGGCTAGCTCAACAGTTTCTTTAATATCGTTTACAACAATGGTTGGTGTATGATACGATGCATGAGAAAACGTGGCTCTTGTTTCTTCATGCTTTGGTTTGCCATGTATTACAATGCTATAGCCTTTTTTAGCAATTTGTTCACCCCGATTCCAAACTTTTTCAACAAACGGACAAGTGGTATTGTATTTTTCAGTAACAATGCCTTTGTCATTCAACATTTTTTCAATGGCCAAAGTTGTGCCAAATGCAGGAATAAGAACTACGTCATCCTTTGTAATTTCTTCAAACGGAATGATTTGTTTGCCATAAGTATCTTGCAAAAATTGTACTCCACGTTCAATTAAATCTTTATTTACTTGTGGGTTATGAATCATTTCACTCAACAAGAAAATTTTTTTGCCTTCATTTTCCTCAATTGTTCTAAAAGCAATTTCAATGGCATTTTCAACACCATAACAAAACCCAAAATGCCTTGCTAAATAAACTTGCAAATTGCCAAAATCAAGTAGGGTAGGCGTAAAGTCTTTTTTTAATTTATCCTCTTGCTTTCGGCCATTTTTTATGGTGCTAATCAGCTTGCTTCTATAAATATTCGGAACTTCAAATTGCTTCATATTTCAGGTATAACTGTTGCAAATGTACAAAGTTCAGCACCATTAACTTTTGTAAACAACCAATCGTTAGTTAAAAAATATTTTGCTTGTATTGGTTTTCTTATAATTTTACACCATGAATAATTTACAACACATCCATCATCATCATACCATACCCAATGGGTAGGCTATTTTGTATGTGTTGTTCAACATAAAACATTAGAAGGCTTACTCTACGAGTGAGCCTTTTTTATTACCATGATTTAACTGATTCAATGATTTATAAGATTCCTAAAATATAGAGATTAGAAGATATGGAAGAACAAAAATATTTATATCAAGATTTGACACAAACCATTATTGGTTGTGCAATGAAAGTGCATTCTGCATTGGGCAATGGTTTTCAAGAAGTAATTTATCAAAGAGCATTAGCAATTGAATTGACTGAAAATGGAATTAATTTTCAAAGAGAAGTTTCTATTAAAGTGTTTTATAAAGAGCAGCAAATTGGAGAGAGAAGAGTTGATTTTTTAATTGAAAATAAAATTTGTGTTGAATTGAAAGCTATGGTACAGTTGGAAGATGTGCATTTGGCACAAGCTAAAAATTATTTGGAAGCATTCAAACTAGAAGTAGGGTTATTAATCAATTTTGGAAATACAAGCCTACAATTTAAACGTGTACAAAACAATAAGTTAAAATAATCATTTAATCATATAATCATGAAATCAAGGTTAAGATTGGCCATTCAAAAAAGTGGTAGACTTTCAGAAGATTCTATTAAACTATTAAAAGATTGTGGTATTGATTTACGCAATGTAAAAGATAGATTAAAAACAGAATCGGATAATTTTCCGTTAGAAATTTTCTTTTTACGAGACGATGATATTCCAGAATATGTAAGTGATGGAGTTGCAGATATTGGAATTGTTGGTGAAAATGTGGTGTACGAAAAAAACAAACAAGTTGAAGTAGTAGAAAAATTGGGTTTTGGAAAATGTAGATTGTGTTTTGCAGTTGATAAAAGCATCGACTACTCAAAAAATTATTTGCAAGACAAAAGAATTGCAACAAGTTACCCAGTTTTAGTGCAAAAATATTTAGTAGAAAATAGTATAAAAGCTACCATACATGAAATTAGTGGAAGTGTAGAAATTGCACCAGGCATAGGTTTGGCAGATGCTGTTTGCGATTTGGTAAGTAGTGGCTCAACCTTATTTATGAATGGTTTAAAAGAAGTTGAAACCATTTTAAAAAGTGAAGCTGTATTAATAAGAAACAATAATTTGAATGAAGAACAAGAAAAGTTATTGGCAAAAATATTGTTCAGAATTCAGGCTGTAAAAAAAGCAAAAAATAATAAATATATTTTGCTGAATGCACCCAACAATAAGTTGAATGAAATTGTTGCTTTATTACCTGGCATGAAAAGCCCAACAGTTTTGCCTTTGGCAACAGACGGGTGGAGCAGCGTTCACAGTGTATTAAATGAAAACGATTTCTGGAATATTATTGAGCAACTAAAAGAACATGGAGCACAAGGAATTTTGGTTGTTCCAATAGAGAAAATGATCATTTAGAATACTAATATAGGATTTGATGAAAACATATTTTTACTGTCAGCCTGAGCTTGTCGAAGGCGATTATAAGAAACATTTAAAATGAAAATTTTTTTATACCCAAATAAAAATACTTGGAAGGAATTACTTGTAAGACCAACATTTGACAATGTTAACTTACAAGAACAAGTATCCAAAGTTTTAAAAGAAGTTCAACAAAATGGAGATGCAGCTATAAAAAAATATACTGCACAGTTCGATGGCGTTGAATTGAATGATTTTGTAGTAACTGAAAATGAAATTACGCTTGCTATCGCAAGCCTTTCCAATGAATTGAAACAAGCTATTGAAACTGCAGCCAACAATATCAATACTTTTCATCAAAAGCAAGTTGCCAAAATTGAGGTTGTTGAAACAATGTCAGGTGTAAATTGTTGGCGTAAAAGTATAGGTATAGAAAAAGTGGGATTATATATTCCTGGAGGAACTGCACCCTTATTTTCTACAATTTTAATGTTGGGAATTCCTGCAAAAATTGCTGGTTGTAAAGAGGTAGTTTTATGTTCTCCTCCAAACAAAGAAGGCAAATTGCATCCAGCAATTTTGTTTGCAGCCAACCTTGTTGGAATAAACAAAATATACAAAGTTGGAGGTGTACAAGCTATAGCTGCAATGGCTTATGGAACTGAAACAATTAATGAATGTTATAAAATATTTGGTCCGGGTAATCAATATGTAACTTGTGCCAAACAATTGATTCAACAAGAAGGAATTGCTATTGATATGCCTGCAGGCCCTAGTGAAGTGTGTGTAATGGCTGACGCAACTGCTAATGCAAGTTTTGTTGCTTCGGATTTATTGAGTCAGGCTGAACATGGTATAGATAGTCAAGTTTTATTGGTAAGCACAAGTGAACAATTGGTAAATGAAGTAAATAAGGAGTTAGCAATACAAGTACAATTCCTGTCAAGAAAAGAAATTGCCCTTCAATCTTTAGAAAATAGTAAAGCGATACTTGTTAATACTATGGATGAAGCCATTGATTTGGTAAATGAATATGCTGCTGAACATCTTATTATTTCTTGCGAAAATGATGAGGCCATTGCAGAAAAAATCATCAATGCTGGTTCTATTTTCTTGGGAAATTATTCACCTGAAAGTGTGGGTGATTATGCTAGTGGTACCAATCATACTTTACCTACCAATGGTTTTGCAAAAGCTTATAGTGGTGTAAGCGTAGATAGTTTTGTAAAGAAAATTACCTATCAAAAATTAACTAAAGAGGGCTTAACTAATATTGCAAATACTGTAGAGTTAATGGCAGCAGCAGAGGGGTTAGATGGGCATAAGAATGCAGTAAGTGTAAGAAGAGAATCTTAATTAATGAATCTTCCCCTCCTTGGAGGGGTGCCCTTTAAGGCGGGGTGGGTAAAATATTTATAATATTTTTATGTGTTTAAAATGAAACGAAAAATTATTCCATATAATCCATCTTTAAAAAATTTAGCCAAGCAATTGCGAAAGCAAATGACTTTTTCTGAAGTAAAATTGTGGATGTTATTGAACAATTTTCAAATGATGGGATATGACTTTGACCGACAAAGACCCATTCTAAATTATATTGTAGACTTTTATTGTAAAGATCTGCAATTAGTTATTGAAGTAGATGGTATAACGCATATGGACACAAATGCTGTTGAAAAAGATGAAATACGTGATGATGAACTAAATGAGTATGGTATTACAGTATTAAGATTTAATGCTTTAGATGTACTGCATAATTCATGTGCATGTTTAGAAAATATAGAGGCATGGATTATTGGTTATGAAAAAGTAAATGGGGTTGAGGCTCATCTTTTGAAAAGAAGAAAACCCACCCCGCCTTTGGCATCCCTCCAAGGAGGGGAAGATGAAAAAAAAAATGAACATAATAAACTATGAGTTTCGACATAAACAAATTAGCCAGAGAAAATATCAAAAAACTCACTCCATACTCATCGGCTCGTGATGAGTTTAGTGGCGAAGCAAAAGTATTTTTAGATGCCAATGAAAACAGCTTAGGAAGTCCTTTGAAAAAATGGTACAATCGTTATCCAGATCCTCATCAACAAAAATTAAAAGAAGCGATTTCTTTTGTAAAAACGGTTCCTACAGAAAATATTTTTTTAGGCAATGGCAGCGATGAATGTATAGATTTATTGTATCGTTGTTTTTGTGAGCCAAAGAAAGACAATGTGATTATTTGTCCTCCAACTTATGGCATGTACGAAGTAAGTGCCAATATCAATGATGTTGAAATTAGAAAAGCATCTTTGCTAGATGATTTTCAATTAGACTTAGTTCACTTAGAAAATTTGGTAGATGAAAATACCAAGCTCATTTGGATTTGTTCGCCCAATAATCCTACAGGAAATTCTTTAAATAGAGTAGATATTGAATCCGTCTTAAACAACTTCAATGGCATTGTTGTAATTGATGAAGCTTATATCAATTTTGCCAAGCAAAAGTCTTTTATTCAAGAATTGAATGACTATCCCAATTTAGTAGTGATGCAAACCTTTAGTAAAGCATGGGGTTTGGCAGGTTTGCGTTTAGGAATGTCATTTGCGTCAGTGGAAATTATTGAGGTAATGAATAAGGTTAAGCCACCTTACAATATCAATCAAGCAACGCAAGAGTTGGCATTGAAAGCATTGGAGGAAGTTGGTCAAGTAAATGATATGATTAAAGTGTTGGTAGATATGCGTAATGCTTTAGCAGAAGTTTTTATACAAATTCCTATTGTTGAAAAAGTGTATCCTAGTGATGCTAATTTTCTATTGGTAAAAGTACAAGAAGCAAGAAAATTGTATGACTATTTATTAAGTAAAGGCATTGTTGTAAGAGATAGAAGCAATGTACAGTTGTGTGATGAGTGTTTAAGAATAACCATTGGAACAGAAACAGAAAATACATTGTTAATAGATGCAATTGCTGACTATTTAAATCAATTATAAATGCAAAGAGATTTTCAAAATTTCCATTCAGGGGTTAGTGGGAAACGAGTTTTATTTATAGATAGAGATGGAGTTATTTTACAAGAACCACCATCCGATTTTCAAATTGATTCAACCGATAAAACCAATTTTGTAAAAGGCTCTATTACAGCATTGGCAAAGGTTGCAGCCGATTTAGATTATTACAAAGTAATGGTAACGAATCAAGATGGATTGGGAACAGTATCTTATCCAACAGAAACATTTGAGCCCTATCAAAACCTCATGCTGAGAACATTAGCTGGCGAAGGATTTAAATTTGATGAAGTAATTATAGATACAACTTTTGCAGCCGATAATCAACCAACAAGAAAACCTGGAACTGCATTATTGACTCATTTTTTTGATACAGAAAAATATGATTTAACGAACTCATTTGTAATTGGTGATAGATGGAGTGATATTCAATTGGCTAAAAACCTTGGAGCAAAAGCAATTTATATAAAGGGCTTGCATGAACTAACAACTGAACAAGAGTTAGAACTAAGAAGTACGATTGTTTTAGAAACAGACAATTGGAATGAGATTTATACTTTTTTGAAATTGGGTTTGAGGAAAGTGGTTCATGAAAGACATACCAACGAAACAAAAATTACAGTTGAGCTAAATTTAGATGGAAGTGGCAAAGCCAATATAAATACAGGATTGGGCTTTTTTGACCACATGCTCGACCAAATTGCACGTCACGGGAAAATGGATTTAAACATTCTTACAAAAGGCGATTTACATATTGACGAACACCACACTATTGAAGATACAGGACTTGCATTAGGAGAAGCTTTTGCCAAAGCCTTGGTAGATAAAATTGGCATGGAACGTTATGGTTTTGCATTGCCAATGGATGAAGCCGAAGCCAAAGTATTGATTGACTTTGGTGGACGTAACTGGATTGTTTGGAATGCTGAATTTAAAAGAGAAAAAATAGGAGAGATGCCAACCGAAATGTTTTTCCATTTCTTTAAATCTTTTAGCGATGCAGCTAAATGCAATTTGAACATTGAGTGTAAAGGCGATAACGAACATCATAAAATAGAAGCCATTTTTAAAGCTTTTGCCAAAGCCATAAAAATGGCTGTAAAAAGAGATCCATTGAGTAATTATTTGCCAAGTACAAAAGGTGTTTTGTAAATAAAGATTGGTTTGCAATAGCATCTATTAAAAAATATATACCCATTTATGGGTATTTTTTTTATAGATGCTCTCCTTTATTTTTAACTCAAAAAATGAAAGTTAAACTCATCTTATTGGGCATCCTAGTTTTTGCAACTCAAATCGAAAGTTTCTGCACTATTTCAGTAAAAAAAGAAAAACATTTTGGAAAAGTATTTTCTATTATGGGTAATTATGAAGGCAATATTTATATAAACCTAATGGGTGAAAATCATGAGATGATTGAGATTGATTTAGGAACGGTAAACGAAAAATCGAAAGGTAAAAAAAGCTCTGTATCAAATGGTGTAAACTTAAATGCAAAAGCTATTCGTAGTTTAATGATTGATGGGGTTGAATACGTGATTAAAGACATTGAATACGAAATAAGCAAACTCTACAAAACTGTTGTTTGGTAAAGAACATACATAATAGTACCACAAGTTTGTTTGAATGGAAAAGCAAAAAAGGTGTAAATCATTTTGCGATATTGTTTAATGGATATAAGGATGTTAAATTTTTGTATTTAGCAAGTAGTACCAATATATTATCAGCCTTTAAAGGATGTGATGAATTGAAAACAAAGATTAGGAATAAAGAAGAGGGTTATACCATTTTAGAAGCAACAACAGAAGCAGAAAGGGTGTCTATTTGGAAAAAGTTAATTGTTGAAGCGGCAGATTGTGTAAAAACTCAGTAAATTTTGGTAGTAAAGAAATCAATTTGCTTTCATAGTGCCGTTGTATTTGCAAATAGATAAAAAGTCTAAGTGAAGGAAATGCAAACAACCGAATTGGGAAAGCTAGAACAAGATTTTTTCTTTTTATTGAACCAATTTTTAACTTATTTTCGAAAGCCAATTCAATTATTTAAAACAAAAGACCAACTGTTTTCTTGCCTCTGTTTAATATTTTAATTATTTTATTAGGTGTTTTTGTGCCCCTGCTTAATTTATACAATGAAACAAAGAATTTTAGTACTTAGTATTTTATTGATTGCATTCTTGGGCATTGATAATAAGGCATTGGGGCAGAGTATAGTTGTTGTAACTGGTTCTCTTAACTTATGTCCTGGTGCATCGGTAACTTTAAAAGCGGACAATTCTTTAACTAATCCAACTTATCAATGGCAATCTACACCTGATGGTGGAACAACTTGGAATAATATTGCGAGTCAAACAAATCAAAACTTTATAACAAGTAATGCTGGAACTTTTCAAGTTTTAATTAACAATATCCCTTTTGGTCCAGTTACAGTTGTTGGAGTTTCCAACCCTGTTGCAAGTTTTACATTCACACAAAATAATGAATGTAGTAATGTTGCCTCCGTTTTTTCAAATGTATCAACTGGAACAGGACTTACTTATTTATGGAATTTTCAAGATCCCAATTCTGGTGCTAATAATACTAGTACAACAACTAACCCAACACATACTTTTATTGGAACCAATGGTAACGGTAATCAAAGTTTTACAGTTAGCTTAACAGCAACCAATAGTTTTGGATGTGATAATACAACAACTAGAAATGTTACAAAAAAGCAAATACCAAAGGTTGAACTTCTTGGGCCTAATCCATCTCTTTATAATGGACAAAACTATTTCACAGAATGTTCAGGGGCGTCATCTGCACCTCTAGATTTTCTTAATAGTGGTAATAGCTCTGCAGGAACAAATTTTAAAATTGTATGGGGAGATGCTTCGACTGATTTTAATCAAAATTCTTTTGGAGCTCCAGCTCAGCATACATATTCAGTTGGGACGAATAACTTGATTTATTCTATAACAGGAACAAATGGTTGTATTAATTCTGCTAGTTATTATGTATTTGTTGGAAGTAATCCTTCAGTTGGAATTACAAATCCAGGTAACACTTCGATTTGTACTGGTTCATCATTAACTTTTCCAATTACTTATACAAACTCTCCTGGTACTATTTATACAGTTACATTCAACGATGGGACTGCTCCTGTTAATTTTAATCCAGCGTCTCAAACAAGTATAACTCACATTTTTAATTTAAGTTCTTGTGGAACTACTAGTCAAGCTAGTCAAACTTATCAAAATTCATTTTCAGCATCTGTTAACGCAATAAACCCATGTTCACAATCATCAGGCACTGTGGTTCCCATCTATG
>JAGOUF010000263.1 GCA_018061385.1 Chitinophagaceae bacterium
CAATTGAGGATATTGAAATGCATATTTTTTATGCAAAACTTTACTTTCATTTCCTCCTGCTTCTTCAACTGCAACATGGTCTAAATCAATTTTATTTGGTATAGAAGAAATTTTAAAAAATATGGCTACTAAAACAAATGCCAATCCCAATGTTAAATATGGAATTTTTACACTTTCAATACTGGCTTCTGCATTGCTAGAAGTTACACTACCAAAAATGGCAAAACTTACCAATAATGGACCAATTGTTGTACCAAAATTATTTACACCACCAGCTAAGCTTAAACGTTGAGAACCTGTTTTAGGATCGCCCATTACAACTGCCAAAGGATTGGCAGCAATTTGTTGCAATGAGAAGCCTAAGGCAACAATGAATAAACCAGAAAGCATTAAATTAAATGAGCCTGTATTGGCAGCAGGATAAAATAATAAAGTACCTAAGGCCGATATTGTTAAACCAACAGCAATACCGTTTTTGTAACCCATTTTATTTAATAAATCGGTACCAATGCCTTTAGAAATAAGTAAGTAAATAATTGAACCTACAGTATACGCAATATAGAAAGCCAATGAAACCAATTGGCTTTGTGCTTGTGTAAGTGTAAATGCTTTTTTAAATACAGGGATTAGAATATCGTTGCTGGCAGCAACAAAACCCCAAAAGAAAAATACGGTAATAAGTGTACCAAACTGTGACCATTTTGTTTGATTGTTCATTGCAAGCTTTTTTATTTAAGGGCTGAAAATAGTAATCATTTATTTCTTTTGGTAAAATATTTTTTGGTAAGCCAATTGCTCAAAATTGCACTTCCCGTTCCAATAATTGCTCCTGCCAATACATCTGTTGGATAGTGCTCTCCCAAATACATTCTAGAATAACCAACACTTGCAGCCCAAGTATAAGCTGGAACAACTATATACCACTTTTTGAATTGTAAACTTAAAGTAGTGGCTGTTGCAAATGCAGTTGATGTATGTCCTGACGGAAATGATGCATCATTCTCTATTTCATAAGGGAAGATGATTGTAGGATATTTCTCATAGGGTCTTTCTCTATTTATGGTATATTTTAACCCTTGAGTAATTGCAGTATTTATTGCCAGTGCTCCAATAGTTTGCCAGCCTTGTTGCTGCATTTTTTTATTTTTATTAATGTATCCAACACTTAATAAAGCAAGAGGATGAGCTACAGCAATTGGATAAACTGATTGGCTGGCTGTTTTAAAATAGGCAGAAGAATGGTTGGGTGAGTTTATTTTTTCTAATAAATTAACTTCCCAATTTTGAGCAACCGAAATTTTACAAAAACAAAAAAATCCTGCCAAAAGCAGGATGTTAATTAAACTATTTTTTTTTAACATGTAGGTTGTTTAAAAAGTATATCCAAAACTCATGTGTGCCGTTATTGCAAAAACAGATTCTTTATCTATTCTTTTACCCAATATCGTTTCAATACCAGTTCTAAAATTAAAATGCTTGTTTACAGGTTGATATCTATACCCCATTGAAATGCCTCCAACAAAACTTGATGAAGTACGACCCAAGTCTATTTGCCCCAATTGAGCAGGCTTAGTTACTGGTGTAGTTTTGGTTGTAGCACTTACTGCAGTTACATTAACACCAATTTCTACAAAGTTGCCATTTTTGCCAACTAAATGGTTTATGCCCATTGGTATTACAGTTAAGTTGTAATCTCCTAACGGAAAAAAACCAACTCCAATTCTAAAACCTAAACCATCTAAACGTTTAGTGAATCGCATATCATAGTTTAATGAATAGATGATACTATTGCCACCACCTTCTGCATAAATAGTAGTAGAAGGTTTTGCTGTATAAGTTTTAGGTGTTATTTTTTTCTTACGTACAGCTGTGTCTGCTTTTGCAGTTTCTGTGGCTTGGCTAAACACAAAACTTGCAAAGCAAGTTGATAATAGTAAAAGCGTAATTTTTTTCATGCTACAAAATAGTAAATGTTATTGTAATGAGTGTAAACTTTCTTCAATGGTTTTTATTCTAGCTTCAGCATCGGCTTTCTTTTTTTGTTCTGCTGCTAGAATATCTGGTTTAGCATTGGCAACAAATTTTTCGTTGTTTAACTTCTTTAAAACACTTTCTAAAAAGCCTTTTTGATAAGTTAAATCTTTTTCTAATTCAGCTTTTAATGAAACGGTATCCAATTCTTTTTCAGCTTCAATAAAAAACTTTTCGGCTTCAATGGCTACAACAATTGTATTGGCTACAGCATCTGTAACGTACTGTATCGTATCAGCATTTATTTGCTTTTTCAATATTCCCTCAATATTGGAATAATTGCTTTGCTGTATTGTTTGAATATGCAATTGAATGGCATCTTTCGGCTTCAATTGATTTTTTACTCTAGCTTCTCTAAGTGTAGTAATTACATTTTTCAAGAGAATTCCTTGTTGTAAAATGGCTTCTATTTTTGGTTGAATAGCAGTTTGTTGTTTTACACACAAATCGTTGTTGCCATTGTTTAAATGATGATAAACTTCTTCTGTAATAAATGGCATAAATGGATGCAACAACTGCATCAACTCTTCAAAATATACAACTGTTTTATTGTAAACTTCTGTATCAATTGGTTGTTCAAATCCAGGTTTTACCCATTCTAAATACCAGCTACAAAAGTCGTCCCAAATTAAGGAGTAAATGGTTTTTAACGCTTCACTTAAACGAAATTGTTTCAGTAAATTCTCCACCTCTAATTTTACTTCATTCAATCTATTCTCAAACCAGATTAATGCAAAGTTGTTTGCTGCTTTTTCTTGAGCATCATTGCTTTCTTTTCTTCCTTCCCACATTTTTATCAACTTCAACGCATTCCACAATTTATTATTGAAGTTTCTTCCTTGTTCTAAAGCACTTTCATCAAACATTAAATCGTTGCCAGCAGGTGAGGAGAACATAATTCCAAAACGCACAGCATCGGCACCATATTTATCAATCAACTCTAATAAATCGGGTGAGTTGCCCAATTGCTTACTCATTTTTCTTCCTTGTTTATCTCTTACCATTCCAGTAAAATAAACATCGTTAAATGGTTGTTGATTGGTATACTCATAACCTGCCATAATCATACGTGCAACCCAAAAGAAAATAATATCTTGACCCGTAACCAAAGTTGTTCCAGGATAATAATAGTTGGCATCTTCATTACCTGGGTTACTAATGCCTTTGAAAACCTCCATTGGCCATAACCATGACGAGAACCAAGTGTCTAGACAATCTTCATCTTGAGTAAGTTTTAAAGTTGAAAGTTTAAGGTTTAACGTCTTGCTACCCTCAGCCTTATGCCTTAAATCTTCTGCCTGTTTAAGTGCATCTTCCATACTTGCAGCAACATAGCAATTGCCTTTTTCATCGTACCATGCTGGTATTTGTTGACCCCACCAAAGTTGACGAGAAATGCACCAATCTTTAATATTGGTCAACCAATGGCTGTACGTATTTTTTGTTTTTTCTGGATGAAATTTAATTTCATCATTCATTACTGCCGATAAAGTTTTGGGGTTTCTTTTCATGAACTCTTTCATGTTCATAAACCACTGTAAACTCAGTCTACTTTCAATAACTGCACCTGTACGTTCACTTGTTCCAACTTGACCTTTATAATCTTCAATTTTTTCAATTAAGCCAATAGCAGCAATATCTTCAGCTATTTTTTTTCTCAGTTCAAATCTATCAATACCGTTGTAAGCAATAACTTGTGCAGATGGATTTTCTTCCATTAAATCTATAGCAGTAAACTTGCCAGTTTCGTCTAAAGTATTCAATGCTTTTAGGTTGTGTTTTCTACCTAATTCATTGTCGTTTTTATCGTGTGCTGGTGTAACTTTTAATGCACCTGTACCAAATTCGGCATCTACATAGTCATCGGCAATAATGGGAATTTTTCTGTTAATAATTGGCACCAAAACTTCTTTACCAACTAAATTTTTGTAACGTTCATCTGTGGGGTTGACGCAAATGGCTACATCGCCTAAAATTGTTTCAGGACGTGTAGTAGCAACCATAATGAATTTGCTACTATCATCAACCAAAGGATATTTTACATAGTAAAGTTTGCTATCAATTTCTTTAAAAATTACTTCTTCATCGCTTAATGCAGTTTTACTTGCAGGATCCCAATTCACCATTCTCAATCCTCTATAAATAATTCCTTTTTTATGCAAGTCGATAAAAACTTTGATTACACTTTTGTAGTAATCATCATCCATGGTAAATGCAGTTCTATTCCAATCTAAACTACATCCCAATTTTTTTAATTGTTGTAAAATAATGCCACCATATTTTTCTTTCCACTCCCAAGCATATTTTAAAAATTCTTCTCTACTTAAATCTGATTTTGCAATACCACGTTCACG
>JAGOUF010000264.1 GCA_018061385.1 Chitinophagaceae bacterium
CTGTAGCTTTTGTAGGTTTAAATTTTATAATTCGGGTATTCTTTCTAGTTTTTTCATCAAATTCATAAATACTCATCCCTTCTAAATTCATGGCATATAAAGTAGTACCTGAATGATTAAAAATTACCGACTTTGTTCCTGCGGCTGCAGTTAAGTTTTCAGCTTTAACAAAAAATAAATTTGAATAAATTTTGGGTGTTGTTTGAAGTATAGAATTGTCTGCAACTTGTTGAACAACAGTTATTTTTTTAGTTTTCTGAGAAAAACTTACACTAATAAAAATGCAGTAAATAGTTCCTAAGAACGGTAAAATTTTTTTAGCTGACATTTAAAGTTGATTTATTTTTTGAGAGCAGTTAACAAATATCGTTGAGGATGCGTTTTATATGCTATTTCAGTTTTCCACAGTTTTTTGTGAACTGAACAGAATGTTAAAAAGTTTTGCAGAAACATTGTTTCATGGTTAATCATAGGTTAATTTGCATCAATCGAGTTATGAAAATACAAAATTTTTTTCTTGCATTTGTTACACTAGTTGTTTTTAACAGTTGTAAATCTTTGAAGACATTGGCTTCTAGAGATACATCTTCTACTGCTACAAAAAAAACAAATAACAAAAACACAACTAAACAAGTTTCATTTATTGAAGAAATTGAAGTAACACCTGGCACAGTAGTAACATCTAAACATAAAACCATTAATACAGCATCTAAAACTTCACCCAAAAAAACTACAACTACACAAACTGTTTCAACTGGAAAATCAGATGAAACACTTACAAAATCTGCTATTGAAAGTGCCGATTATTTGCAATTGAAATATGCAATGATATTAGATGCAACCGTTGAAAAATTAACCAATATTCCATTATTACAAACCATTGAAAAATGGTGGGGCACAAGATATTGTTTAGGGGGAACTACAGAAAATTGTATTGATTGCTCTGGTTTTACAGTAAACGTTGCAAAAGATGTTTACGACATTCAGTTGCCTAGAACTGCACAAGAACAATACAATTTTTCTGAAATAATTGAAATGAGTGAATTAAAAGAAGGCGACTTGGTATTCTTTCATCATGGTGGTAAAAGCAAACGTGTTTCTCATGTAGGATTTTATTTAATGAACAATAAGTTTGTACATGCTTCTACAAGTAACGGTGTAATGATTAGCGATTTAAATGATAGTTATTGGAGAGCAAGAATTAAAGGTGCAGGTAGAATTATAGATAAATAGTTCACATGGAGGCAAACCTTAATTTTTCCATTTTTCTTTCAACTTTACTAACAGCTGATTGGCATCTGGTGTTAATTTCCCCCATACAATGATGAGTATAATTTGAACAGAGAATATTGCTGTTGTAAAAACCATTCCCAACCAACCATTAAAGCCTTTAAATAAATAAAAACTGCTTGCAAATGCAATGCTAAAAAGTAAAATACTTTGTATTGTTTTTGCAGTAAAAGGCTGCATGTTAAATCTTCTTCTCAAAAATTCAAATCGTATAAAATTATATAAACTAATACTAATTAATTCGGCATAAGCAGCTCCAATAATACCATATTGCTTTATCATTATATACGCCAATGGTAAACGAATGGCCAATAAAATAACACCACTAAAAAAATCGAATTTCCAAAATGTAGAGGTGGCAATAATAGTTCCATTAACTCCCGTACCAGCATCAATTACTCTTACTAAACCTAATACAATCATTAAATTAATTGCTGCACTATAATTATCTTGAACATTTAAAACAGAAAATAAGTTTTCAACATTCAACAATATACAACCAAAAATAAATAAGCTCATCAATAGCATATTAATTGAAGAACGTTGATAAATACGATTGATTTCGGCATAGTTTTTATCTTTCCAAGCTTGCGAAATAATACCTGTAGCAATAGATTGCATACTTCTTTGTGGAATTTGAATAAAGTTGGCTGCGTACAATGCCAATGTGTAAACGCCTGCAAAACCAAGCCCCTTCATGCTTGCAATAAAAATGCTATCCATTGTTTGTCCTAATGCTTGTATAATCATGCCTCCAAAAATTAGGCTTTGCATACCCAACATTTTACGCCACATTTTTTTGGTAACCTTACTAGCTTTTAAAGTAAAATGTAATTTTTTTAGGTAGAATAAATAACCTGCTAAAATTACTGCCATTAGCCCAAATAAGGTGCAGAACAAAACAATAAAAGTGTGATATGTGATGTAGTGGAAATAATATAAAACTATAAAAATTGTGGTAATTAAACGTAAGCCTGTTTCTTTTAAAAAATTGGGAACAACTGTTTTTTGTAGAGCCCAACAATAACTTTCAAAAATTGAAAATAACAACATTCCTAAGGCAAATGGAAAAATATAATAATAGTATTCTACCAATAAAATTGAACGTGCTGAAAATTTTCTAATAACCAACGGCTCTAATAAATAACCTACACCAAGTACCAGTAAAAAACCAATACAACTGGTAATTAATGCCCAAGAAAGTAAATCGTTGTTCTTGTCATCAACATGACCTTTGTAGTAAGGGTAAAACTTAAAAATTATAGGAATAAAACCTAAGCTAGCAAATACATAAAAGTTTTGACCAACATCAAAAAAAATTCTGGTTAAAGCAAATTGTTCGGCAGTAAAATGCCCTTCTTTTACGTATAAGTAAGTATTAAAGGCTCCAATAAAAAAACCAATATACACTAGTATAGATGAAATGATGGTTTGTTTACGAATATTGCCCATTAAAAATTGCTTATAAAATAATTATTTCTTCAATAAAAAAGCCACTGAAATTTTGATTGAAATGTTTACATCATTGTACCAAAATATCAGTGGCTATATCAATAGTAAAAATTAATATGCTCTTGCAAATAAAACCCTTTGTGTGCTTGGTTTTCCTGTTAAAATACAAGTGCCAGCTTCTTGTTCATTGTTTAAAGGGATACAACGAATGGTTGCTTTTGCTTTGTCTTTAATGGCATCTTCTGTTTCTGCTGTTCCATCCCAATGTGCACTAACAAAACCTGTTTTTGTATCCAATATATTTACAAAATCCTCCCAAGAATCTGCTTTCGTAATATGTTCGTCTCTAAATTGTTTGGCTTTATTAAACATATTGGTTTGTATTTCTTCCAATAAATTGTTGATGTAATTAGCCAAGCCTTCAATAGAAACAGTATTTTTTTCTTTGGTATCTCTTCTTGCAACTTCCACAACATTGTTGGCTAAATCTCTTGTACCAACTGCAATACGAACAGGTACACCTTTCATTTCGTGTTCAGCAAATTTCCAACCTGGTCTTGCATTATCACTATCATCGTATTTAAAACGAATACCCAATTGTTTAAATGCAGTAGTTAATGTATGCACAGTTGCGTCAAGAGCAGCTTTCTCTGCTTCACCTTTAAAAATTGGAACAATTACCACTTGTAATGGAGCAATTTTGGGTGGTAAAATTAAACCTTGATCATCGCTATGAGCCATTACCAATCCACCAATTAAACGTGTACTAACGCCCCAACTTGTTGCCCAAACATAATCTAGCTTATTGTTTTTATCGCTAAACTTTACATCAAAAGCTTTGGCAAAATTTTGTCCTAAGAAATGAGATGTGCCAGCTTGTAATGCTTTGCCATCTTGCATCAACGCTTCAATGCAATAAGTATCTTCGGCACCAGCAAAACGTTCATTCGGTGTTTTAATACCTTTAATTACAGGCAATGCCATCCAGTTTTCAGCAAAATCGGCATAAACGTCAAGCATTTTTTCCGTTTCAATAATTGCTTCTTCTTTTGTAGCATGTGCAGTATGTCCTTCTTGCCATAAAAATTCGGCAGTACGTAAAAATAAACGTGTTCTCATTTCCCAACGTACAACATTGGCCCATTGATTAATGAGTAAAGGTAAATCCCTATACGACTGAATCCAGCCTTTATAAGTGTTCCAAATAATGGCTTCACTTGTTGGACGAACAATTAATTCTTCTTCCAATTTAGCTTCTGGATCAACCATTAATTTACCAGGTTTATTGGGATCGTTTTTTAAACGATAGTGGGTAACAATTGCACATTCTTTTGCAAACCCTTCAGCATTTTTTTCTTCAGCTTCAAATAAACTTTTAGGAACAAACAATGGAAAATATGCATTTACATGGCCTGTGTCTTTAAACATTTTATCCAACACATCTCTCATGTTTTCCCAAAGGGCATAACCATAAGGTTTAATTACCATACAACCACGTACTGCACTATAATCGGCTAAACTTCCTTTTATAATTAAATCGTTGTACCATTGGCTGTAATCTTGTGCCCTACTTGTAATTTCTTTGCTCATAAAACTTTTTTCTTTCTGTTATGCTT
>JAGOUF010000265.1 GCA_018061385.1 Chitinophagaceae bacterium
TAAATATTTTTTTCATCTACAACATTAACTTTGAAAAGTAAACCAAAGAAAGGACTAAAAATAAATCGTAAACCTGTCGTAGGATTAAAATCATAAAACTGTCAACTATTTTCAGGACGATACAGTGGAAACATTCTTAGAAACAATGTTATTGCAGATTTATCTGGAGATGGATGGACACATCTTACTGTTTTGGGAGATAATACTCATGGAATTTATGCAACTAGCACACAAACTGGTATTAAAATTTATAACAACTCAATTAATTTGAGTGGAAATACTTTAAATCAAACTGATGCTTTAACTACAGGAATTTGTTTAGGAACTGGCTCTACAGCCGATATTAGAAATAATATTATTGTAAATAATTCAGGTCTTTTAGCAGCAACTGGTTATGGCTCTACAGCTATTTATTTACAAACTTCTGCTTCTCAACTTGAAAATGCAGGTTACAATAATTTGTTTGATAATGCTACTGGCTCTGGAGTTAAATTAGTTGGTAAAATTGGTACAACCGATTATGCTACTTTAGCTGCTTGGAAGGCTGCTGTTGCTTTAGAAGTTAATTCAATCAGTGCCGATCCTTTATTTACAGCCTTGACAGATTTAACACCTTCTTCTTATGGCTTTGCTGGTATGCCAATTAGTGGTATAACAAATGATTTTATTGGCACCACAAGGAACACAATGTACCCAAGCCTCGGTGCTTATGAGGCCAGTTTGATATACGGTAGTTGGAAAATGGCATCTGCTGATGCTGTTTGGGAAACCAACACCAATTGGGTTGGAGATTTAGGACCAGGAGCTACAGTAATTATTCCTTCAGGTGCTTCATTTATGCCAACTTTGTCAACAAATGCAGCTTTAAGCCGTTTATACAACAATGGCACACTAACCATTAATGGTGCAAATACAATTTCTGTATCTGGTGATTTAAGTAATACTGGCACCATAACAGGAACTGATGCAGGATTAATATTCAATGGTACTACTGCTCAAACGGCAGCTTTAACAGGAAATATTAATGTAAAAGATGTTACCCTAAACAATGCTTTAGGTGCAACATTAAATGGCTTAGGGTTCTTAAATGTTACTGGTACAGCCACTGTAAGTGCTGGTGCATTGGCAGCAGGTGGTCGTTTGGTATTAAAATCTACTATGAGTGGCACAGCTCGTATAGCAGCAGGCACAGGTTTATATATCACAGGCAACGTAACTACAGAAACATATATACCAGGTGGTCGTAGAGCTTATAGATTCTTAGGTCATCCGTTTTCAACTACTTTAAGCATGAGTAGTTTATTAGATGATATTTATGTAACAGGTGATGGCACTATAGCAGGTACAGGTGGAGCAACTCCAGGAACAGATTTAGATGCAACAGGAACCAATGCAGCAAGCAGTTATTGGTTTGACAATACGACCAATGGTTGGAAAGCATTTATGACAGCAGCTGATGCAAGTTGGACACAATATGCAGGAACAAGAGTATTGGTACGTGGTGATAGAACACAAGCTGTTGCTTTAACAGGAGTAGCATATACCCCAAATGAGGTAACTTTAGATGTAACAGGAGAAGTAAATACAGGCAATGTAAACATCAATGTACCAACAGCAAACAACTATCATTTAGTAAGCAATCCTTATCCATCACCAACCGATATAGGAACAGTTATTCAATCAGCTAGTAATTTAGGAACTTTATATTGGGTATGGAATGCCAATGCAGGCAGTAAAGGCCAATATGTAAATAGATTAATAGCCGATGGAGCTTATAACTTAGCGATGAATGGAGCCTTCTTTGTACAACCAACAGTATCAAGTAGCTTAGCATTTACCGAAGCCAATAAAACAGCAACAGCAACACAAGCATTGTATAGAACAGCTAGTACAAGACCAGCAGGTTATTTAGAGTTGGCAGTAAAATACAACAATGAAGTAGCTGATAATATTTATGTTAGAGATGTAGCAACAGCATCCACTACAAAAGATGCAGAAGATGGCGGTAAGCTAATTAATCCAGATATTAATATCTATACATTAAGCACTAATAACGACAAGTTAACTTTAGACAGTCGTCCAATTGCTTCAACTACAGTAATACCATTGGCATTAACTTCAAATGTTCAAAATAACTTTAGCATCGAACTAATAGACAATGGCTTTAACAATGGATTACCAGTTGTATTAAAAGACAAGTTCTTAAATGTAGAACATACATTAACAGCAAGCAATCCTTACAGCTTTGCAGTAACAGCTGATGCAGCTAGCCAAGGTGAAAATCGTTTTGAATTGGTGTTTAGAAACAGCAGTGCACTACCAACCAATTTTGTAAGTGTATCAGCAGTACAACAAGGCAATGCAATAGCCGTAAACTTCACCACAGCGAATGAGCAAAACATGAGTAACTATGAAGTAGAAGAAAGTGCAAATGGCAATAGCTTTACCAAAGGCACCAGCATAAAAGCCAACAACACAACTACAGCCAACTACAATTGGTTAGATGCGACTATTAACAATGGCAACAATTACTACAGAATCAAAGCCATTGAAAAAAATGGTATAGTAAAATATAGCCAAGTAGTGAATGTAAGAACAGGCACAAAAGGAGCAGAGTTTGCAGTATATCCAAATCCAGTAAAAGGTGGAACAATCAATGTACAATTGATGAATGTAGAGCAAGGGCAATACAGCATTAAGATTGTGAACAAATTGGGCCAAGAGATTGCAGCAAGAACCATTACACACAATGGCGGCAGTGCAACACAATCAATCAATATTGGTAATGTAGCATCAGGTACATACAATATGGTAATTAGCAATGGCACAACGAGTGTAACAAAAACAGTGATTGTAGAATAAAACCACTATCCCCAAAAGGGGAATAAGATGAGTTTAGGAGTTCAGTATTTGTTTAAACTATTGAACTCCTAAACTTATTAAACTAAAAACCATATAACTGGGAACTATATAACTAAATAACTACTCATATGAAACTGAACATAAAAACAATCACAACGCTCTGCTTTATAGCAGCACTAATATTACCAAGTTTAACGCATGCCCAACCTGTATTTGATGATGACGTAAATGATGTTCCCATTGATGGAGGCTTAAGTTTACTGATAGCAGCAGGCGTAGGTTATGGTGCTAAGAAAATGAGAGATAAGAAAATGAATAAAAAAGATTACACCAATTAGGTTAAATCGTTTAGATTGAGGTGTTAAAAATAATAATAGAGAGGTTGTATCTAATGTTGATACAGCCTCTTTTTATTTTGTCAGTTGCAGTATATAGAAGACATTTCTAAGGTAAAGAGTAAGCATTATTTAAACCAACTCTGCAAACCAATAATTGTTGTGATTGATTGTATTGGTAACCGTTGCAGAAATTGGGTTTTTAAACAATGGACAATTAATTACCAATGTATGAAACTCTCCATTTTCGCCACAAGCATCTATACCTAAATGTTCTAATGTTTCTACCAATTCTATAGTTAATTGTTTGCCTAAAAAATTAGCTCCCATAATTTCATTACAGCTTACAATAATGGTTTCAATTCCTGCTTGAAACATTTCTATTACCAATTGTTTTCTACTTTGTTGCCAAAGTGGTAATTGAGCTTGTAGGTTGGCTGTTGCACAAACTTTTTCTTCCCAATCTCTGTGTCCTTGCAAATCTATATCTCCAAAAACTGCATGTGTTAATTGATGTTGTTGTGTTAGTGTACTGAGGGCTTCGATAAAGTTTTGTTCATATTTTTCCCAACTGCTATTTATTAAATGGATGGGTAAATTGGCTGCCATTGCTTGTTGTTGAAGTATACTTGACGGAATGCCATGGCTTCTTGAAATTTTGCCATCTTCATTCATTACATTTAATAAAACTTTGGGTGTGTAGCCAGCTTCTATTGCTTTCATTGCAGCAAAACAACTGTCTTTGCCACCACTCCAACTACAAACAAAATTTTGCTCATTCATATTTACGTAGGTTGATGAATTTCATTTTCGTACACTTCATCTATCAATAAATTTTTTTTATCATCTGCAGCAGCAGTGGCCAATTCATCGCAACGATTGTTGTAAGGATTGTCGGCATGACCTTTAACCCATTGAAATTTAACTTTAAAATTTCTAGCAACTTTATAATATTCTAGCCATAAATCTTTGTTTTTTTTACCTCCTTTAAAATCTGTTCTAATCCAACCATCTAGCCATTTTTTTTCTACACTATCAACAACATATTTACTATCTGTAAAAATGGTTAATGGAATGTTGGTTTTGGTTAACGATTTTAAAGCAACAATTACTGCCAATAATTCCATTCTGTTATTGGTAGTA
>JAGOUF010000266.1 GCA_018061385.1 Chitinophagaceae bacterium
TGCATCTTGTTTTAGTAAAGCTTCTCCAAAATTATCGTACAATGGATGAACAACTTGTGTAGCAGGCTTTTGGGTAAACTGACGCAAGTCTTGCATCACTTTTTCACTCATGGTAATAAAAGCATCAATTGGCTTTAAAAAATATTGAGTGAAGGGTTTATCGCCCAAACGTTTTTCATGTGGAATTACATTATCGGCAATACAAACTATTTTGGTGTGTTTATTCTTTTTTACTTGTCTTAAAATAGTACCTAAACATGGTCCCATAAAAGGCAACCAATATCTAACAACAACAATATCTGGTTGCAATTTTTTTAATTCGTTACCCACTAAAAGCCAGTTGAGTGGGTTGATTGAATTAATGCAAACTTTAATTTTTAAGTCGGTTGGAGCAGGTTCAGTTGAATATTGTGTGGTTCCTGGAAATAAAAAATTAGGATATTGTAATGAAAAAGTATAAATCATTGTTTCATAACCTTCGTCTTGAAATTGACGAGCCAAACGTTCATCAAAAGATGCCAAGCCACCACGTAAAGGATGTGCAGGCCCAATAATAATTGCTTTTTTATGAGAAGTTGATGCTAACAATTATTCAATAATTTAAAAATGACTGTAAGTAATGCAATGAATTTTTTAAGAAGGTGGTACTTAAACGCCAACTTTTTTCTCAATCAAATAACTGTTTCTTTCTGGTGCATTTCTGCCAACCAATTCAGCAATAAAGCCTGCTAAAAAAAGCTGCATACCAATAATCATTACAACTAAAGCTATATAAAATGCAGGGCGATTGGTTAATGCAAAATCTGCTGATACAATTTTTGCAATAATTAAATATGCACTCATTAGAAAACCAATCATAAAACAAATTGTTCCATACAAACCAAAAAAGTGCATGGGGCGTTTACCAAATTTGCTAACAAAAGAAATGGTTGCTAAGTCTAAAAAGCCATTGATAAATCGTTCCCAACCAAACTTTGTAACGCCATATTTTCTAGATCTATGTTCAACAGTTTTTTCTCCAATTTTCCTAAATCCAGCCCATTTAGCAATTACAGGAATGTAACGATGCATTTCTCCATACACTTCGATACTTTTTACCACTTTTAATTTGTATGCTTTTAAGCCACAATTAAAATCGTGTAGGTTTTTAATGCCACTGCTCCAACGTGTAGCAGCATTGAATAATTTTGTAGGAATTGTTTTGGTAATGGGATCGTAGCGTTTTTGTTTCCAACCACTTACTATATCAAATCCATCTTCCAAAATCATTCTTCTAAGTTCAGGAATTTCATCTGGACTGTCCTGCATATCAGCGTCCATAGTTATTACAACTTCACCTAAAGCTGCTTTAAAGCCTTCGTTAAGGGCTGCACTTTTGCCATAATTGCGTTGAAATTTAATGGCTTTGAAATTTGCATTTTCTGCAATTATTTGTTCTATTACTTGCCAACTATTATCGGTACTTCCATCATCAATCATAATTACTTCATAGGTGTATTGATTGTTTGTTGCAACACGAACAATCCATTCACTTAATTCTGGTAAAGATTCTTCTTCGTTAAATAATGGAATAATAACTGAAAGCTGCATATTATTGTTCTAATGGGTTATAGTTGGCATTTTTCTTAGCAACTGCTGCTCCAATTAATGCGAAAATGCAACCAAAAATTAAAAATCCTACAATTACACCTGCTAAAGCAAATGGCACAAAAAACTTTTTGGTCATTTCTAAGGCTGTATTAATATCAGATTCACTCATTTTCTTTTGCTCTATCATACTTGCTCTTGCTTGATCTAGAGCAACATCCACCATTTCTGGCATAATAAATTTAAATGCAAGAAATGTATAAATAGCAATAATACCAGTTACAGCAGCAGTAACTTTAAATCCATTGGCAAAAGTGTTTCCAAAAGTTACATTGCCATTTCTTTGTTTGGCATATTCAATGCAGCTCCAAATAATTCCACCTGCAAAAATTATATATTGAATAAAGTTTACACCTTTATTGGCACTGTAGCCTGCAAAATAAATGGCTAATCCTACTACAATTAAAATTAATGCAATTATTAAACCATGCATTGCAGGCGATGTTGTTTTTGTTTCTTCCATGTTTTTTAGTTTAAATGTAATTCACCTTTCGTTACAATTCCCAATACTTTTCCATTGAGTGTTGTGTTTTCAAAAGGTGTATTAAAAGATTTACTTTGGTTATTTTCTTTGGTAATTGTTGTTGAATTGTGTTGAGTAAATATGGTTAAATCGGCTGGTTGTTGAATGTTAATTGCAGCATTGGGCAATCCAAATAAATTTCTTGCATTGTTGCTAAACAGTTGAGCCAATTTTATTGCATGTAAATTAGGCAATATATGTTGAATGGTTGCAAATGCAGTTTGTAGGCCAATCATACCATTTTTTGCATATTCAAATTCACAAATTTTTGCATCAAAATTATGAGGTGTATGATGGGTAGCAATACAATCTACACTTCCATTTGCAACAGCTGCTCTAAGTGCCAACATATCTTCTCTTGTTCTTAATGGAGGATTAACTTTTAAGTTGGTGTTGTACGATTGTAAGTCTTCATCGCAATAAAATAAATGATACGGTGTAACGCTACAACTAATGGCCAAACCTTCGGCTTTTGCAGCTTGTAATAATGCTACACTTTTTGCAGTACTAATACCCGTTATATGAAGTTTACTTTTTGTGTATCTTACCAAATCAATATCTCTTTGTATCATTATTTCTTCTGCAATAGTGGGTATTCCAGGTAAACCCAATTGAGTAGATACAATGCCTTCATTCATTAACCCATTTGCACCAATACTTTTATCAATGGGCATTTGTATAACTGTACCATCAAATGCTTTAACATATTGCAATGCTTTTAGCAACAATCCTGGAGTTTGTATGGGTTGTAATCCATCGCTAAATGCAATTGCACCGCTATTTTGCATGTCGTACATTTCAGCTAAATCTTTGCCTTCAATATTCTTTGTAATAGCACCCAATGGATAAACTTGTATGGGCAATGTTTTTGACTGCTGAACAATGTATTCTACCTGAGATTTACTTTGAATAACTGGATTGGTATTGGGCAAAACAAAAACTTGTGTAAATCCACCTGCCACAGCAGCTTTGGCTCCAGACGATAGAGTTTCTCTATATTCAAAACCAGGATCACAAAAATGTGAAAATACATCTACCCAACCCGATGAAACAATTGAATTTTCTTGATTAAAAACAGTACAATTGGTATGGTTAATTTCATCTGCAATTTCAACTATACAACTATTTTCAATGTATATATCTTTTATCAAACCATTGAATTCACTTAATTCATTGGCTATTAAAACTTTTTTAAGCAGAATGTTCGACATAAATATGGGCGAAAATTTGCTGCAATATAAATGTAAAATTCCTTATGTACTTATAATTACAAGTCATAACTGCAAAGTTTTAATTTGAAAGTTGGTTTAGCTAGAAAATTATTGAAGTTGTAAAAAGATATTGATGAGTTTGGATAATTTTTTTGAATGAAAAAAGGTAGCCTAAAAGCTACCTTAACTATTTTGAGTACCTAATTTTATTTGTAACCTTTTATGCTATTGTTTCAACTTCTTGTTCTATTATTCTATTTGTAGTAAATAATTCAGAAGGTATTTGAATAGAATTAATTAACGCTTCTTCTAATAAATGAGCATAGGTTTCAAAATAAATTACAACATCTTCTCTATTGTTCTTTTTTAGCCATCTAAACCCGTTTGGTAACGCATGTAAAACTTGTTTATCATCTAGATATTCTAAGTGATGAATATCAGAGGGTGTTAATCCAACATCTTGTAATTTTTTTAGCAATAAAGTTACAGGTGCATTTGTTGTGCTACAATATTCTTCTGCTAATTCCGTCCATTCTCCAATGCCACTGTGTGCATATTGTAATATTTCTTCTTTCGATAAGTTGGTTATAACTTGTAATAAATTTCCGCAATTGCAACCACCATGATTTCCCCAAGCATAGTAAGCACCAGTCTTTAAACGATTTGCAGTTTTTCTAAGTGCATCAATTAATTCTAATGAAGGTTTTGCCATAACAATTCCATTTTGTTGTTTAAAAATAACAAAAAAGTATATTGATGGTTTAGCTGTTAAACAGAATTATGAAAATTGATACAATTTGTTCATCAATATATCTTAAACAGCAATTATTGATTAAACTTTTTTAGCACAACTATCTCTTAAAAAAACATCTGGTTGTAAAATTATAGTTTCAAAATCGGTGGTTGCTCTTTTTGCTTCAATCATTTTAATTAATAGTTCAGCAGCAATTCTACCCAT
>JAGOUF010000267.1 GCA_018061385.1 Chitinophagaceae bacterium
TGGGGTTTACCGGAATTTTTCTCATTTTATTTTTAGTAGTACACGTTGCATTAAATGCTTGCATTTGGGCAATGGATGGTGGCGAAATGTTTAACAAAGGAGCTCATTTTATGGGTTCTAATGTTGTGCCTAGAATTTTAGAAATTGGATTGTTTGCTGGAATTATTTTACACATTGTACAAGGCTACATGTTAGAAATGCAAAACAGAAAAGCAAGAGGTACAAAGTATGCCATTGATTATGGTAATAAAGGCAGTAAATGGTATAGCCGAAGCATGGCATTATTAGGAACATTATTATTATTGTTTTTAATCATGCACATGTATCATTTTTGGTTGCCCAATCGTTCTGCTCAAGGATTTCTTTTAGGGGAAGAAATTAATTTGTTTGAAACCATGAAAGAAGTATTTAGTAACGTAATTGTTGTAATTGCTTATGTATTGGGATGCATTTCTTTAGGCTACCATTTGGCTCATGGTTTTCAGAGTGCATTTAAAACAATTGGTGTACACAATAAAAGATATCATGCTATGATTAGTAGTATTGGATATGCTTTTGCAATTATAGTTCCGTTGGGTTTTGCTATGATGCCTATCAGTTTTTATTTAGGATGGGTATAACCTAAACGCATTTTGTTGAGCAGAAAACAGAATGTTGAAGAGTGCAACGCAACGATTGTTGAATAGAGTTACAGTTGCTGGTTTCAAAAAAAATAAAACAAATAAACTTCTAATATATGTTAGATGCTAAAATTCCTTCAGGTTCGTTAGAAAATAAATGGACAGATTATAAGGGACATTGTAAATTGGTGAATCCTTCTAATAAAAGAAAATTAGAAATTATTGTTGTAGGTACTGGCTTAGCTGGTGCAAGTGCAGCAGCAAGTTTGGGTGAATTGGGTTATAAAGTAAAAGCATTTTGCTTTCAAGATAGTCCACGACGTGCACACAGTATTGCTGCTCAAGGTGGAATTAATGCTGCCAAAAATTATCAAAATGACGGAGACTCTGTGTTCCGTTTATTTTATGATACCATTAAAGGTGGAGATTATAGATCGAGAGAAGCCAATGTACATCGCTTGTCTGAAGTAAGTGCTGCAATTATTGATCAGTGTGTTGCTCAAGGTGTGCCTTTTGCAAGAGAATATGGTGGATTGTTGAGTAATAGAAGTTTTGGGGGTACACAAGTTCAAAGAACATTTTATGCTGCTGGGCAAACTGGACAGCAATTATTAATAGGAGCTTATCAAGCATTAGAACGTCAAGTTGCATTGGGAAATGTTACCATGTACAATCGCCACGAAATGTTAGAAGTGGTAATGGTAGATGGTAAAGCTCAAGGTATTATAGCAAGAGATTTGGTGAGCGGAAATTTAGAACGTCATTTTGGTAACGCTGTTTTATTGTGTACTGGTGGTTATGGTAATGTATTTTATTTAAGCACCAATGCAATGGGTAGCAATGTTACAGCTGCTTGGAAGGCACATAAACAAGGTGCAGCGTTTGCAAATCCTTGCTTTACACAAATTCATCCAACCTGTATTCCTGTTAGTGGAGATCATCAAAGTAAATTAACTTTAATGAGTGAAAGTTTAAGGAATGATGGTAGAATTTGGGTTCCAAAAAAACAAGCCGATAACAGAAAAGCAACAGATATTCCAGAAGAAGAAAGAGATTATTATTTAGAAAGACGATATCCTGCTTTTGGTAATTTAGTACCAAGAGATGTGGCTAGTAGAGCTGCAAAAGAAAGATGTGATGCTGGTTATGGTGTTGGTACAAGTAAGCAAGCTGTTTACTTAGATTTTGCTGCTGCAATTGAACGTTATGGAAAAATTGAAGTAAGTAAAGAAGGAAGATCGGGTGTTGCTTTAGACGAAATTATTGTACTAGGTAAACAAGTAGTGAAAGAGAAATATGGTAATTTGTTTGATATGTACGAAAAAATTACTGGCGAAAATCCTTATGAGTTACCAATGAGAATTTACCCTGCAGTACACTATACAATGGGTGGCTTATGGGTTGATTATGAATTACAAACTACTTTAAAAGGTGTGTATGCTTTAGGTGAAGCCAACTTTAGCGATCATGGTGCCAACCGATTGGGTGCAAGTGCTTTAATGCAAGGTTTAGCCGATGGTTATTTTGTAATTCCATATACTATTGGTAATTATTTAGCAGATGAAATTTATAACAAACCAATTTCAACCGACCATGAAGCTTTTGTAAAAGCTGAAAAAGAAGTTGCTGCACGTATAGATACTTTAATGAATGTTAAAGGAAAACAATCTGTAGAAAGTTTTCACAAGCGTTTAGGAAAAATTATGTGGGAAAAATGTGGCATGGCTCGTAATGAACAAGGTTTAAAAGAAGCCATTACAGAAATACAAGCCTTGAAAAAAGAATTTTGGAGCGATGTGAAAATTCCTGGAGAAATTGATGGTTTTAATCCTGAATTAGATAAGGCAGGCAGAGTTGCTGATTTTATTGAATTGGGTGAGTTGATGTGTTTAGATGCATTAGATAGAGCCGAAAGTTGTGGTGGCCATTTTAGAGAAGAACACCAAACAGAAGAAGGAGAGGCTTTGCGTCATGATGATAAATTTATGTATGTATCCGCTTGGCAATTAAAAGGAGAGCATCAATGGGAATTGAGTAAAGAAACATTGAATTATGAACTGATAAAACCAACTCAGAGAAATTATAAATAACAAGTTATCTAATTAACAGTTAAACAATTTATTAGATGGAACATAGCAACATGAATCTAAACTTAAAAGTTTGGAGACAAAAAAACAATAAAACGAAAGGCGAGTTTAAAATGTATCGTGTAGAAGGAGTTTCTGCTGAAATGTCTTTCTTAGAAATGTTGGACGTATTGAATGAAAGATTGATTGTATCTGGCGACGATCCAATTGCTTTTGATCATGATTGTAGAGAAGGTATTTGTGGTATGTGTAGTTTATATATTGATGGTAAACCACATGGTCCTTGGGAAGCCAATACTACCTGTCAATTACACATGAGAGCATTTAAAGATGGAGATACTATAGTGATTGAACCTTGGAGAGCCAATGCTTTTCCTGTTATTAAAGACTTAGTTGTTGACAGAAGTTCTTTTGATAGAATAATACAAGCTGGTGGTTATATTTCTGTAAATACTGGTAATGCTGTAGATGGGAATGCTTTACCAATTAATAAAGATAAAGCTGATGCATCTTTTGCGGCAGCTATGTGTATTGGTTGTGGAGCATGTGTTGCAGCTTGTAAAAACAGCAGTGCTATGTTGTTTTTAAGTGCTAAAGTATCTCACTTAGCATTGTTGCCTCAAGGAGAGCCTGAAAGAAATAGTCGTGTAATTAATATGGTTGCTCAAATGGATAAAGAAGGCTTTGGAGCTTGTACCAATACAGGTGCTTGTGAAGCCACTTGTCCTAAAGAAATTTCAATTAGTAATATTGCACGTTTAAATCAAGAATATTTAATAGCAACTTTAACTGCTGAATAAAAAAGTAATACACTTATAAAAAATAGCCATCTTAATAAGATGGCTATTTTTTATTGGTAAAAGTTATTCAGTTATTTCATTTTGAAACCTTCTAAGAATTTAGTGGTAAAGTTTCCACTTCTAAAATCTTCGTTTTGCATTAACTGTAAGTGAAAAGGAATGGTAGTTTTAATACCTTCAATAACATATTCACTCAAAGCTCTATACATAGTATCAATGGCTTCTTCTCTTGTACGTGCAACAGTAATTAATTTACCAATCATACTATCGTAGTATGGAGGAATTACATAACCAGCGTACACATGACTATCAACTCTTACACCATGACCACCAGGAGTATGAAGTGTAGTAATTTTTCCTGGAGATGGGCGGAAGTCGTTGTATGGATCTTCAGCATTTATTCTACATTCAATAGCATGCATGGTTGGTTCATAATTTCTACCAGAAATTTTTTCGCCCATAGCAATTTTGATTTGTTCTTTAATTAAATCAAAATTAATAACCTCTTCAGTAACACAGTGCTCAACTTGAATACGTGTGTTCATTTCCATGAAGTAAAATTTCCTATTCTTATCTACTAAAAATTCAATGGTACCAACACTTTCGTAATTAATAGCTGATGCTGCTTTAATAGCAGCTTCTCCCATTTCTTTACGCAATTCTGGGGTCATAAATGGAGAAGGAGATTCTTCAACCAATTTTTGATGGCGACGTTGAATGCTACAATCACGTTCACTCATGTGGCAAAAATTGCCATATTGATCACCCGCCACTTGAATTTCAATATGACGAGGTTCTTCAACAAATTTTTCCATGTATATACCAT
>JAGOUF010000268.1 GCA_018061385.1 Chitinophagaceae bacterium
AGTTAGATGAAAAAGGAAAACCCATTGGTATTGTTATAAAGGAAAGTAAAGAAGCACATCAATTAATTGAAGAGTTTATGTTGTTGGCAAATAGAACAGTTGCTGAACATATTTTTAAACTAAAAGTTAGTGATAAAGGAGGTGCGTCAGGTTCAATTCCTTTCCCCTATCGTGTACACGATCAACCAGACGAAGAAAAGCTAAAACCATTTATGGCTTTTGCAAAAAAGTATGGACATAAATTTAATGTTTCCACACCAGAAAAGATTGCAGAGAGTTTTAATCAATTGTTACTAGACGCAAAAGGCAAACCCGAGCAACAAGTTTTGGAACAACTAGGTATAAGAACTATGGCTAAAGCAGTTTATACCACCAACGACATTGGACATTATGGTTTGGCGTTTGAACATTATTGTCATTTTACTTCTCCTATTCGTCGTTATCCAGATGTGATGGTACATAGAGTTTTACAAAGTGTACTAGCTGGTAAACCGATAATTGATAAAAAGATGGAGGAAAAATGTAGACATACAAGTGAACGTGAACGAGCTGCGATGGAATGTGAACGTGCTGGTAATAAATACAAACAAGTTGAATATTTAAAAGATCATTTAGGCGAAATTTTTGAAGGTGTAATTAGTGGAGTAGCAAGTTTTGGTTTTTGGGTAGAAACCATTGCACATAAATGTGAAGGATTAGTAAGTATTGTTGGGCTTAGCGATTTTGATGATTTTAGAGCAATTGAAGGCGAATACAGTTTAGTTGGAAGAAGAAGTGGTAAAGTATTTAGAATGGGTGATAAAGTATTTATTAAAGTAGTTGCTGCTAATTTAGAAAAAAGACAACTGGATTATGAATGGATACTTCATCCTGATAATGAAGATGAAAAAAGTATAGATAATAAAATGCCCAAACCAAAGAAGAAAAGAAATAAAGAATAACTTTTTCTGCTACAAAAAACTCCTCAATTGAGGAGTTTTTTGTAGATCAAATTCCGTTCTGTTATGCTTTTTTTCGATTCGTTATTTTTTCTTTAATTGTATCTACTGCATAATATACTACAGGCACCAAAAACACAGTTAATATTAAAGAGGAAAGCAAACCACCAATAATAACCCAAGCCAATCCGTTTTTCCATTCTGCTGCGGTGCCTGTTGCCATTGCAATTGGAAGCATTCCAAATACCATCGCCAATGTGGTCATTAAAATTGGACGTAGTCTTTCTTTGCCTGCAATAATTAATGCTTCTTTAAAATGTTTGCCTTCGGCCTTTAATTGGTTGGTAAAATCTACAATTAAGATGGCATTTTTTACTACCAATCCCATTAACATAATTAATCCCAATAAAGCAAATAAACTCAAATTGCTTAACGATAAATTCAATGCTAGAAATGCACCAATAATTGCAACAGGAATAGAAAATAACACCACAAATGGATAAATAAAACTATCATACAATGCCACCATAATTAAATATATCAACAAAAATGAAATCATTAAAACTGAACCCAATGCTCCAAAACTATCATTCTGTCTTTTGATGTCGCTCCCCCAAGTCATTTCTATTCCATTGGCTAATGGATTTTTTTTGAGATAAGAAACTACATCATCTGCAACACTTCCAGATGGTCTTCCTAAAGCATCAGCTGTAAGAGTAACGGCGGCTTGACGATCTTTCCTTTCTAACAATGAAGGCGAATTATCTTGCTCAACATTGGCAAACTGTGAAACTTCAACAGGAACTCCCATTGGATTAATAATGGTTAGTTGCTGTACATCTTCAAAGTTTTTTCTACTAAATTCATCTAACCAAATTCGTACAGGATATTCAGTGCCATTTTCGGTAAGTGTAGCATCGTCATTACCTGTAAATGCTGTTCTTAAATTAATGCCTACATAAGCTGTGTTAAGACCAAGACGTTGCATTTTATCTTTATCAGGAATTATTTTGTATTCAGGACTTCCAGCTTCTACCGATAATCGAACATTATCTGAACCTGGAATTTTTTCAATAATATTTTTTAAATCATTTCCACTTTTCATTACTTGACGCAAGTCGCTTCCACTTAAAGTAATTTCTATTGGTGCCGAACGAGGTATTAATCCCAATGCTGCCATTGAATAATTGATGCTTGGAAATTTCTGCTGCAAATCACTTCGCAACTTTTTCATAAATTCTTCAGTCGGTAATTTTTTTAAGTTAGCAGTTTTTAATTCTTCATTTTTTATTTTTAATTGAATAGTAAATTCTGTTTTGTTTGCTGAACCAACACCCAAACTTCCAATACCAGTGCTTGGACCTCCAACATTACTGAAAACAGTTTTTACTTCTGGTTGTTGTATGATGTATGTTTCAATTTTTTGTGCAATTAAATTATTTTGTTGAATAGAAGTTGTTTTGTCAAATTCTAATGCCATTTTAAATTTTCCTTGATCGCCAGTTGAAATTAATTCTTTACCAATAATACCTTGTTTCATTATTCCTAAAGTCATTGCAAAAAGCAGAATAACTATTCCTGTAAAAATTAATTTATGACTCAAGACCCAAGTCAATAAACTTCCATACCAATTGGTGAATTTTTCTAATTGCTTTTCAAACCAAAGCAAGAAACGATTGAAAAAATTAGTAGGTTGTAAATCTTCTTTCTTTCCAATTCTTGAAGCCAACCAAGGTGTTAATGTAAAACCTACCAACAAGCTCGTAAGTGTTGAAGTTATTACCACTACAGAAAATTGTTTGAGCATATCAGCAACAAAAACTTGTAAAAAAAGTATTGGCAAAAATACTACAACGTCAACCAATGTTATTGACAATGCTGCAAATCCAATTTCCATTCGTCCATCCATTGAAGCAATTCTTTTTTCTTTTCCTCTGTCCAAATGCTTTTGAATATTTTCTAACACAACAACTGCGTCATCCACCAAAATACCTATGATTAAAGACATTGCTAGCAAAGTCATTAAATTAAGTGTATAGCCCAACAACCACATAACTGCAAAAGCTGTAACTAACGAAGTAGGAATGGCAACAATTACAATTAATGAATTTCTAAAACTTCTTAAAAATAAAAGCATCACCAAAGAAACCAAAACAACAGCTAAAATTAAATCTATAACAACTGAATTTACTGCTGCAATTGTATTGTCAGTACTGTCGTCTGCAATAATAAATTTTACACCAGCATTTGCATTTTGTTGTTCAATAGATTTAAATTTTGCATGAATTAATTTTGACACATCAACAGCATTTGCATCACCTTGTTTTTTTAATAAAATTCCAATACCATTTTTGCCATTGTATCTGCTAATGGAAGTAGTTTCTTTAATTCCATCTACAACAGTTGCTACATCTTTTACATACACAGGACTGCCAGGAAAAGGCATTGCTATTTGCACATTTTTAATATCATCTAATGAAACAAATTTCCCAGTTAGACCAACTGAATTGCTTTCTTTTTCTGTCTGCACTTTTCCTGCAGGCAAATCCAAACCTGAACGATTGATAGATTCTACAATTTGATACAAAGAAATTTTATATAGCTTTAGTTTATCTTGATTCACCTTCACTTGAATTTCTCTTTCTTCTCCGCCCAAAATCGTAACCTCTGCAACGCCTTTTATTTGCTGAATTTGAGGCAAATAATCATCTTTCATTTTTTGATAAAAATCTGTTGCAGATAAATTACTTGTTGCACTGATAGACATGATGGGCAAGTCGTTTGGAGAAACTTTACTCATCACAGGACTTAAAATATCTTGAGGTAAATCTTTGCGAATGTTGTCAATGTATCGTTGAGCATCTTGCATTGTTTTATCTAAATTGGTTCCATATTTTAGATTGGCAATTATAACCGATGCATTGGGTAAAGATTTTGTAACCAAATAATCTACACCTTCTAAATTAGACAAAGCATCTTCAATTTTTCTTGAAACAGATGTTTCAACTTCATTGGGTTCTGCACCTGGGTAAACAGTTTTAATTACCACTACTGGTTGATTAAAATCTGGCATCAATTCATAGCTCAAATTTTTAAAACCAATAACGCCCAACAAAGTAAATATGCTAAAAAGTACTATGATTAGTGATGGACGTTTTATGGAGATTTCTGTTATATTCATTTTGTTCAATTACGAATTAAAAATTATGAATTACGATTTTTTATGGTGATTTGAATTTTACCTAGAATTTTGCAAATTTCTTCTGCGTCATAATGCAAGCTTTCAAACTCAACATTAGTTATATATTCTGTAGCATTTAATAGTCTTAGCCAATAGATTGATTCACGAGCTTCTTTGTAGGAAATCAATAATTTATAAATAAAATCTTTATC